>JARICB010000349.1 GCA_029264225.1 Nocardioides sp.
GATGCGGGCTGCTCTCGACGAGACGAGCCGCGAACTGGGTCGCTATGTACGGCTGACCAACTACGCCTCCGGGCTGTGCATGCCCGAGATCGCGGCGCTGGCCGGTCTGGAGCGTCTGGACATGATGCTCAACGACTCCATGTACGGGATCCTCTTCCGCGACATCAATCCGATCCGCACCTTCGTCGACCAGCGCTTCAGCCGTCAGGTGCATGCCCGCGCCGGCATCATCATCAACACCGGCGAGGACAACTACCTGACCACCGCCGATGCGGTCGAGGCCGCCCATACAGTGACGACCAGCCAGTTGCTGAACGAGTACTTCGCCAAGGAGGCCGGGCTCGAGGACTGGCAACTCGGTCTGGGTCACGCGTTCGAGATCGACCCGGCGGTGCCCGACTCGTTCCGCCTCGAACTGGCTCACGCCTTGTTGGCGCGCCAACTGTTCCCGAAGGCGCCGTTGAAGTGGATGCCTCCGACCCGGCACATGACCGGAGACGTCTTCCGGGGATACCTACTCGACGGGTTCTTCAATCTGGTCGGGGCGCTGACCGACCAGAGCATCCTGCTGGTGGGCATGATGACCGAGGCCGTGGTGACCCCGTGGCTCTCTGATCGCGATCTGGCACTGCAGAACGTCCGGTACGTGATGGATGCGGCAGGACGCCTGGACGAGGACTTCCATCCTCCCGCCAACGGTTTCATCAACACTCGGGCCCGGCAGGTGCTGACCGAGTCGATCGAGCTCCTCGAGAACATCACTGAACACGACAACGGGCTGCTCGACGCGATCGCCGACGGCACCTTCGGGCTGATGAAGCGTCCCGCAGACAAGGGTCGTGGCCTGGACGGCGTGGCTCGCAAGGCGCGTGACTACTTCAACCCGGCCAGCGAACTACTGGCCGCCGGCGTCCCGGCGCCTACGACCGGCACCGGCACCGGCACCAAGCAGAGGGGAACGCGATGAGCGAGTCCGAGAGCCACCTCCTTCGCCCCTACGGCGACACGACCGGGGACGGCATGGTCCAGGTCTCGTTCACGCTGCCGATGCCGCATTCCAAGGTGGCCGAAGGCGCGGCCGCACAGCTGGCCAACAAAATGGGCATGGATCCCGCCCTGGTGGTGCATGCCAAGGCGATGGGACCCGACTTCACGTTCTTCGTCGTCTACGGGCGGGTCCATCACCTTGTCGACACATCCAAGGTGGTGGTGGTCGAGCGCGACTACCCGCTCCTGACGCCGAAGGAGGCCAATGCGGCGATCAAGCGCACACTGCGCCGACGCCTGGTCGTGGTGGGCGGCTGCATCGGCACCGACGCCCACACGGTAGGCATCGACGCGATCCTCAACATCAAGGGGTTCGCGGGGGAGAAGGGTCTGGAGTACTACCGCGAGCTGAAGGTGGTCAACCTGGGCGCCCAAGTCTCCGTTCCCGAGCTGGTCGCGGCAGCACGAGCCGAGAAGGCCGACGCCGTCCTGGTCTCCCAGGTGGTCAGCCAGCGCGACGCCCACCTGCTCAACACCCGCGAGATGTCAGCCGCCTTCCGCGAGTCCTATCCGGCCACCGCACGGCCGCTCCTGGTCGTAGGCGGCCCACGTTTCGACGAGGCGATGGCCGACGACCTGGGAGTCGACCGGGTCTTCACCCGCGGCACCACGCCCGGCGAAGTGGCCTCCTTCATCGTCCACCGACTCACCACCAGGAGCGCCTCATGAACCAGCAGCGCATCGCGACCACGATCACCCACCGACGCTACGTGCCCTACAGCCACGCGCACTACGCCGGCAACCTCGTCGACGGCGCCTACTCGCTCGGGCTGTTCGGCGACGTGGCGACCGACCTGTGTATCCAGCTCGACGGCGACGAGGGCCTGTTCGCTTCCTATTCCGACGTCCAGTTCCTCGCTCCGGTGCGGGCCGGGGACCTGCTCGAGATCACCGCCACGCTGGTCAAGGAGGGCACCCGCAGTCGGGTCATCGACTTCGCTGTCAGTGTCGTGGGGCGCGGCACCCCGAGCCCGACTGCCCCCGGGGCTGCGTGCGTGCTGACACCACCGATCGTGGCCACCACCGCCACCGGCACCGTTGTCATCCCGGCTCGCTGAGATCCCTCGGCGTGTCCGAACCCGACACGCCGAGGAGTCCGTAAAATCTGGTGAAACTTCTCTGCCCGGCACGTCGTGCTGACCTGCATGTATGCACGTTTTCGCAGGTCAGAGCCGAGTTGACAGAGCCCGCGTGGACCACCAGTGTTCCCTCGTCCGGCCGTGCAGATCGTGGCTCGCGGACCGACAGGTGAGTGATCGGATCGGAAGGTGTGCTGCCAGCATCTGAGCCGAACCGGTTCACGAAGGTCGATCTCGCACCACGAGGGTGGACACGGGAGGAGCGCCCGCTCCGTAGACAACTTCCCACGTTCGTCAGCCAGAGGGTCGTGGGTTGGTCCGAAGGGTGTGCGCGCCTCCCGTCCCCTGCCCACCGCTAGCGTGAGGGTGTGTTGATCCGCTGTCTGGCTGCCCTCCTCGGAGGCCTGGTCCTCTCCTGCGGATTCGCTCCTATCGGATTCGCCCCCGCGCTTCCGGTTGGGGTAGCCGTGCTGCTGCTCAGCGTCCGAGGTCTACGGATGCGGATCGCCTGGCTACCGGGGCTGATCTTCGGTCTGGGCTACTTCGCCTCCCTGCTGTGGTGGCTGCGTGCCGTCGGACCAGACGCCTGGGCGGCACTGGCCGTGGTGCAGGCGCTCTACTTCGCGCCCCTGGGCGTTGGCCTCGCCGCCGTCAGCCGGCTCCGCTGGTGGCCACTGTGGGCGGCGTGCGTATGGGTCAGCGTTGAGACGTGGCGAGGCGCGTGGCCATTCGGTGGGCTGACCTGGGGCCGGTTGTCCTTCGGCACGGCCGACACGGTCTGGGCGGCGAGTCTGCCGTGGTTGGGCATGACGGGCGTCAGCCTGCTGATCGCACTGACGGGATCGGTCCTGGCCTGGCTGGTCACTTCCCGGTTGCGCCGTCGCGGAGCC
>JARICB010000356.1 GCA_029264225.1 Nocardioides sp.
GAACCAGCGGCGTACGGCCAAGAAGGTCAACCTCGCCTCGCCCTCGCCCGAGAGCACGGTGAGGTCGACGCCGCTCGCGTGGCGCACGTGAGCCAGCACCGCGTCGGAGTTGATCGCGTCACGGACCGCCGACGTGGCGAAGCCGATCATGTCCTCGCAGCCCTTGTCCTCGGCGACCTGCACGGCCGAGACGCAGAAGTCGCTGAGCGCCTCGATCCCCCGCTCGGTGACGGCCCCGCGCTTGTCGAGGTGCTCGGCCAGCCGGAGCGGCCGCTTGTGGGAGTAGGCCGGCAACGGAGCTGCGCCACCGTGGGCGTCGACCACGAGCAGGTGGCCCGTGTTGGAGCCGATATCGAGGACGCCGAGACGCATACCTCCAAACTACTCGCCGGGTCGCAGCGGTTGCGCCACCGGCAGGCGCGAGGGCCGCGACATAGGATCCTTCGATGCCTGAAGTTGATCTGGTCTTCCCCCGCGCCTTCGTCGAGTTCCTCGACCCGGCCGACGAGGACCAGGTCTTCCGCTGCGACCTGACCTGGCTGACCTCCAACTACATGTGCATCTTCGGCCAGGGCTGCGAGGGCATCTACGCCGACGCTCCCGACACCGGGTGCTGCACGCTCGGTGCGCACTTCAGCGACAAGGACGACGAGGCCCGGGTAGCGGCGTACGTCGCGCAACTGACTCCGGCGCAGTGGCAGTTCCACCCGGGCCACAATGCGAAGAGGGCGGAGTGGGTCGAGACCGATGACGACGGCGACCGCAAGACCCTGACCCTGGAGCACGAGGGCCAGTCGGCCTGCATCTTCCACAACCGCACCGACTTCCCTACCGGAGCCGGTTGTGCCCTGCACGGGCTCGCGCTGGAGCAGGGGCGCAACCCGCTGGAGACCAAGCCGGACGTCTGCTGGCAACTGCCGCTGCGGCGGACGTTCCGTACGGTTGAACGTCCGGATGCCACGTCCTACACCGAAGTCTCGATCGGGGAGTACGACCGCCGTGGGTGGGGCCCGGGCGGCCACGACCTCGACTGGTACTGCTCGGGCAATACCGAAGCGCACGTCGCCCCCGAGCCCGTCTTCGTGACGCATGAGCCCGAACTGAGCGAACTCATGGGCCCCGCGGCGTACGCCGAACTGGTGCGGCACTGCGAGGCACATCTGCGGTCGCGTTCCGCGCTTGCGCTGCACCCCGCCGACCCCCGCTGAGCCCCGCTGAGCGAGATCCACACCCTCGCCTTGAGGGGTGCCGGAGTAGCGTCGCTGCTCCCTTTCGAGGTAGTCCGTGACGTTTGACAGGTCAAAACAGGGATTTCACCTGTAAAACGTCACGGACTACCTCTGCAAGTTTCTCGACGTCGAGAGAACCCGACCCCGCTGTCCGGTCCGCCGATCGAGCAGGGTGAGAATGCCTGTATGCGCCTGGATCACCTTTCTTTCGCGGCCGGACCTGACGGCCTCGCCAGCACCGCCCAGCGCCTCGGGGAACTGCTCGGCAAGGACTTCGTCGACGGCGGCGTTCATCCCCGTTTCGGCACTCGCAACATGATCCTGCCGCTCGACGGCGGCACCTACCTCGAGGTCGTCGAGTGTCTCGACCACCCCGCCAGCGACAAGGCACCGTTCGGACAGGCCGTCCGTGCCCGCTCGGCCGACGGCGGCGGCTGGCTCGGTTGGGTCGTCGCAGTGGACGACATCGCACCGGTCGAGGAGCGGCTCGGCCGCGAATCGGTCAAGGGCAACCGGCACCTGCCCAACGGCACCGAACTGCGGTGGCGTCAGATCGGCGTCAACGGGCTCCTTTCCGACCCGCAGTTGCCGTTCTTCATCCAGTGGGAGTCTCCCGCCGAGATGCACCCCAGCAGCGGCGCGGACGGCTCCTTCGCCCTCGCGACTCTCGAGATCGCCGGCGACTCCCAGCGGGTCAGCGAGTGGCTCGGCGAGACCGTCGAGGCGCCACTGGAGGACCTCAAGGTCGACTGGGTCGCACCCAACGGCACGCCCGGAATCCTGGCCGTGCAGTTCCAGACCCCTTCGGGCCTGGTCCGAATCTGAGCCAGCCGATGACCCGGCCCCCACGCCGGGTGGGTGCGACACCGAGCCCGAACATCTGGCACCACCCGGCGACCTACGAGATCGAGAATCGCGCCGCCGACCCACACGGGCGGATCGAGGCCGCCATGGCGTCCGTCTCGTCGTGGGCCGACGCCAGGTTCCTCGACATCGGCTGCGGCAGCGGATTCCACCTGCCGCGCTGGGCTGCCACGGCTGCGAGCGTGACCGGAGTCGAGCCGCACCCGGATCTGGCGGCGCTGGCCCGACGGCGTACGCGCACGTTGCGCAACGTCGCCGTCGAGGTAGGTACGGCGCAGCAGTTGCCGCTCGCCGATGCGTCGGTGGACATCGCCCACGCTCGGTGGGCCTACTTCTTCGGACCGGGCTGCGAGCCCGGACTGGCCGAACTCGACCGGGTCATGGCGCGTGCCGGGACGGCGTTCGTGATCGACAACGATGCCACCCGCTCGACCTTCGGTGCCTGGTTCGCTCGTGGCTACCCCGAGATCGACCCGGCAGAAGTCGAACGCTTCTTCTCGACCCGCGGCTGGACCCGGATCCCGGTCGACATGGGCTGGTCGTTCACGTCACGAGCCGATCTGGAGGCGGTGGTACGGATCGAGTTCAACCCTGCGGTCGCCGAGGCGATCATCGCCGAGCACCGCGGCACCGAGGTCGACTACGCGGTCAACCTCTGGTGGCGGAACTTCTAGTACGCCGCGGCGTACTGCCTCAACTGGACTCGCGGATCGACAGTGTCGGCGAGAGGAGCACGCCGGGGCCTGCGGGCAGATGACCGAGCAGAGTCTCCAGCGAGCCGACGATCTCGATCGCGACCTCCTCGAGCGGTTGGCGCACCGACGTCAGCCCGACCGGGAACACCTGAGCGACCTGCGAGTCGTCGAAGCCGATGACCGCAATGTCGCGGCCCGGCGCCAACTGCCGGATCCACAGCGTGTGAAGAACCCCCATCGCCAGCGTGTCGGAGGCGCACACGAACGCGGTCGGAGACGACTCGTCGAGCAGTACGGCGGCCGCCTCGGCCCCACTCTGGACGGTGTCCTCCACCCGGGACGCGAGCCCACTCGTGGGCTGGCCGGTGTCGCGCATCGCACCCAGCCAGCCGGATCGACGGTCCTCGCCGATGGGCGAGTCCTTGCGCCAGCCGATCCAGGCGATCCGGGTATGCCCCTTCGCGAGCAGGTGCTCGGTAGCCAGTCGGGTGCCGGCGGCGCCGTCGACGTCGACCCACGGATGGGTCGCTCCGGGCTGGTCCCAGGGCCGCCCGAACGCGACGAAGGGCGCCCGGTGCTCGGAGAGCCAGACTGCTTGCGGATTGCCCAGGTAGGTGTCGGTCACGACGAAGGCATCGACGGTGGTCGAGCGCAACAGGTTGTCGTAGCCGCCGACCGGATCCCCGTGGTCGCCGGGGAAGAGCAGCACGTGGTAGCCGGCCTCGGCGGAGGTGTCGACCAGCGTGTGCACGAACCGGTCCATCATCGCGTTGGCCGTGCCTTCCTGCGCAGGCGAGACGCGCAGGCCGATCAGCTGCGACGTGCGGGTGCGGAGGTTGCGGGCCGCGCGGTTGGGTGAATAGCCCATGGCATCGATGGCCTCGCGGACGCGTTCGAGGGTCCCGGAGCGCAGCAGGTCGGGATTGTTGACGGCGTTGGAGACGGTCTGACGAGAGACGCCGGCCCGCTCGGCTACGTCGGCAAGGGTCGGCGGTGACACCGGGATGAAACCCGTCCCGCGTGGCCCGGTGCGTGTCACCAATGTCCCCCTTGATCGTTCCAAACCACGCTGAGCATAGCGGCGGCCGCTGACTTCGACCGAGTCCCTGTGGTGCGGTGGATGGTCATGTCGGTGCCGTGACCTAACGTGCCGGGCATGAGTAAACCCGCCAAGGTCCGCCCCGCCTACCGCTGCACGGAGTGCGGCTGGGAGGCCACCAAGTGGGTCGGCCGGTGCGGGGAGTGCCAGGCCTGGGGCTCGGTGGCCGAGACCGCCGCACCCACGCTGCGCACCAGTGCATCACCGGTGACCTCACCGGCCGTGCCGATCACTCAGGTCTCGGTGGAGGACTCTGCGTTCCGCACCAGCGGCGTGCCGGAGCTCGACCGGGTGCTCGGTGGTGGGCTGGTTCCCGGTGCCGCGATTCTGCTGGCGGGCGAGCCCGGCGTCGGCAAGAGCACGTTGCTGCTCGAGGTGGCCGCCCAGACTGCGCGGGTGCGCACGCGCACCCTCTATGTGACGGGCGAGGAGTCGGCCTCCCAGGTCCGGTTGCGTGCCGACCGCACGGGTGGCGTCCACGACGAGCTGTTCCTGGCCGCCGAGACCGACCTCGGCGCGATCCTGAGCCACATCGAGCAGGTGCGTCCGACCTTGCTCGTCATCGACTCCATCCAGACGATCGGGGCCAGCGGCATCGATGGCGTCCCGGGCGGGGTCACCCAGGTAAAGGAGGTCACTGCGGCACTGATCCGGGTAGCCAAGACCCGCAACATCACCACGGTGCTCGTAGGGCACGTCACCAAGGACGGCTCGATCGCCGGTCCGCGTGTGCTCGAGCACCTCGTCGACGTGGTGCTGCAGTTCGAGGGCGATCGCAACTCGCGGTTCCGGATGGTGCGGGCCATGAAGAACCGGTTCGGTCCGGTCGACGAGGTCGGCTGCTTCGACCTGTCCACCGAAGGGATCCGGGCAGTCACCGACCCCACCGGACTGTTCGTGGAACATCACTCCTCGCAGGTCCCCGGCACCTGCGTGGCAGTGATGATGGAAGGTCGGCGTCCGATGCTTGCCGAGGTGCAGGCATTGGTGACGCCCTCGCCGTTGGAGCGTCCGCGGCGTACGACCTCAGGCATCGACGGCTCCCGGGTCGCCATGATCCTGGCCGTGTTGCAGCAGCACGTCGGCATCCGGCTGCACCAGTCCGACGTGTTCGCCTCGACCGTCGGAGGGGCCCGCATCTCCGAGCCGGCTGCCGACCTGGCGATCGCGGTCGCCATCGCCAGCGCCACGAATGGCCTGGCTCCACCTAAGGGGGTCGTCGCCATGGGGGAGATCGGGCTGGCGGGCGAACTGCGTCGGGTGCGCGACCTGCCACAACGCCTCGCCGAGGCTGCTCGGCTCGGCTTCCAGGTGGCCGTGGTGCCGAGCGAGCCCGGTGCCACCAACCCCCCGGGGACGGCGTCGAGTCGCAAGATCGACGGCATGACGGTGCTCGACGTCGGCTCGGTTCGCGATGCCCTGCGCACCCTGCAGGTGACAAGTGCGGATCAGCGGCGCTGACGTCGCCTAGACTGACCCCGATCAACCGCGCGACCTCGCGCACGTCTGGGAGGACCACGGTGGCCGATCGAACCGAGGACACGTTGCGCCTGCGCGCCACGTTGGCCGAGATTGCGCCGGGCACCACGCTCCGCGACGGTCTCGAGCGGATCCTGCGTGGCCGCACGGGCGCGCTGATCGTGCTCGGCATCGACAAGACGGTCGAGTCGATTGCCACTGGCGGCTTCACCCTCGATGTTCCCTACACGGCCACCGGTCTACGCGAGCTCGCGAAGATGGACGGCGCGATCATCATCGACAAGGACATCACCCGCATCCACCGTGCTGCGGTCCACCTGATGCCTGACCACAATATCCCTTCCGAGGAGACCGGCACCCGGCACCGCACTGCC
>JARICB010000366.1 GCA_029264225.1 Nocardioides sp.
GCGCCCACGGACTGCGGCTCGTGATCGAGGTGAAGAACGGCTTCGTCCCCGAGGCCATCCTGGAGCAGCTCTACCGCCAGACCCCGCTCGAGGACTCGTTCGGCATCAACGCCGTGGCCCTCGTCGACGGCCAGCCCCGCACCCTGGGCCTGAAGGAGATGCTCGAGGTCTTCCTCAAGCACCGCTTCGAGGTCGTACGCCGCCGCTCGCTGTTCCGTCGAGAGAAGGCCGCCGCCCGGCTGCACCTGGTCGCCGGGCTGCTCATCGCCATCCTCGACATCGATGAAGTGATCCAGGTCATCCGCGGCTCCGACAACGCCGTGGTGGCCAAGGAGCGACTGATCGATATCTTCGAGCTGAGCGACCTGCAGGCCGACTACATCCTCGACATGCCGCTTCGCCGGCTGACGAAGTTCTCCAAGCTCGAACTCGAAAAGGAGAAGGACGAGCTGGAGCGCATCATCGAGGAGCTCGACGCGATCCTGGGTGACGACAAGTTGCTGCGCCAGGTCGTCTCCGACGAACTTGCTGAGGTCGCCAAGACCTACGGCACTCCGCGACGGACTGTGTTGCTCGCCTCGGCCGGCACCACCGTCGCGGCGGCGGCCACTGCCATCGAGGTGGCCGACGACCCGTGCTTCGCCTATCTCTCCTCGACCGGGCTGGTCGCCAGGTCGTCGAGCGCCACCCCGCCCGGCCACGGCGAGTCGCGGGCCAACCACGACGTGATCACCTCAGCCGTGCGCACGACTGCACGCAGCGAGGTCGGCGTGCTCACCTCGGCGGGCCGGCTGGTGTGGTTGGCCGTGCTCGACATGCCCGAACTGCCCGACTCGGCCAACGACCCCAACCTGCAGGGCGGGTTACCGCTGAGCGAGGTGCTGTCGCTGGCGGCCGGAGAGCGGCCACTGGCGCTGACCTCGCTGGTCAGTGAGGGTCCCGGCATCGTGCTCGGCACCCGCGACGGCATCGTCAAACGGGTCAACCCCGAGGTGCTCGGCAAGGATGAGTGGGATGTCATCACGCTCAAGGACGGCGACGAGGTCATGGGCGCCGCCGAGCTGCTCACGGGCAACGAGACGTTGTGCTTCATCAGCACCGATGCCCAACTGCTCCATTTCGGCGCTGACGCGGTGCGCCCGCAGGGCCGCTCCGGCGGTGGCATCGCCGGGATCCGGCTCAGTTCCGGTGAGCGGGTGGCGTGGTTCGGCGTCCTCGCGGGACCCGACGCCGTCGTAGTGACTGCCTCGGGGGCCTCGACGGCCCTGCCGGGCACCGAGTCCGGCGCGGTGAAGGTGACGCCGTTCAGCGAATACCCCGGCAAGGGTCGCGCCACCGGCGGCGTGCGCTGCCACCGTTTCCTCAAGGGTGAGGACACCCTCCTCACGGCCTGGGCTGGTCCCCCACCTGCCCTCGCAGCGGCCGCCAGCGGTGCCCCGATCGACCTCCCCGCGGCCAGCGGACGGCGCGACGGCTCGGGGATCCCGGCCCCGCAGGCCATCGCGGCGGTGGCCGGACCAGTCGCCGTACGCCTTGCTGAAGATCGTGCTCAAGAACCGACTGAAGACCTGACCCAAGATGTGCAAAGGTGACCCCCATGATCGTGCGTACCGTTGGTCTCGTCCTGTGTGCGAGCCTCGCCCTTGGTGCTTGCAGCGGAGGCGCCGACCGGCCCCTCAGCAAGGACGCCTCGCCCGAAGAGGTGCTGAGCCTGGCGGCCACGATGCTCAACGACACCAGCGGCGTGAAGCTCACGCTCGCCACGACCAACCTGCCCGCCGGTGTCTCGGGCATCACCAAGGCAGACGGCATCGCGACCAACGCGCCCGCCTTCGAGGGCACGATCACGGTCCTCTTCTCCGGTCAGAGCGTGCAGGTTCCCGTCGTCGCCATCGACAGCACTGTCTATGCGCAGTTGCCGTTCGCCCCCGGATGGCAGGACATCGACCCGGGTGAGTACGGCGCCCCCGACCCGGCTGCGCTGATCAGCGCCGAGACCGGCTTCCCCTCCCTGCTCGGGGTCACCACCGACCTCGAGGAGGGTGAGTCCGTGCGCGGCGGAGCCGACAACGCCGAGGTGCTCACCACCTACACCGGCACCGTGCCCGGCGCGGCGATGAAGAAGACGATCCCGAGTTCCTCGGGCAAGAGCTTCGACGCGGAGTACCAGGTCGCCGACAACGGTGAGCTTCGTCAGGCTTCGCTCACCGGCGCCTTCTACCCGGACAGCACGGAGATGACTTACACGGTCGACTTCGCTGCCTACGGCACGAGCAAGGACATCGTCGCGCCGTGAGCGCGCCTTCCGGGTCCGCACCGACCCGGGCGCTGTTGAGTCTGGCGGCAGTAGCCGTCGCCTTCGCCGCTGCCGACACCTACGTCGTCGTCCTGGCGTTGCCCGACATGATGGGCAGCGTCGGGGTGCCGATCGACCAGTTGCAACGGGCCGCCCCGATCATCTCCGGCTTCCTGCTCGGCTACGTCGCGATGTTGCCGTTGATCGGCCGGATTGCCGACCTCCGCGGCCGAGTGCCCGTCCTGGTCTTCTCGCTGCTGCTGTTCGCCTTCGGCTCACTCGTCACGGCCCTTGCCTACGACATGCCCTCGATGGTGGTCGGCCGGTTCCTGCAGGGGGTCGGCGGTGGTGGTCTGGTGCCGGCCACGCTGGCACTGGTCGCGGACCTCTACCCCAAGGAACGACGCGGTATCCCGCTGGGGATCGTGTCAGCCGTGCAGGAGATCGGCTCGGTCCTCGGACCGCTGTTCGGGGCCCTCGTGCTGGCCGTCGCCGACTGGCGGGCGATCTTCGCGATCAACCTGGCCGTCGGGCTGGTCCTGGCCGCCGTCCTCCACTGCGTCACCCGGTCGTCGGGTCGGCGGTCGCGTCGTGGCTGGCGTCGTGGCTGGCGTCGTGGCTTCACCATGTTAAGTAGGGAAGCCGTCACTTCGCACACCGTGGACGGTGTGACAAGTGAGGAGTTCCCTACTCAGCATGGTGAAGCAACAGCACCGGGCGCCCCCTCAGCAGTACGTCGCATGCCACCCGATTTCGTCGGGGCACTGCTCCTCACCGTCACCCTCGTGGCCGGAGCCCTGGTATTCGTCCGACCCAGCCAACTCCTGCGCGACCTGACCTGGGGCCAGTTGTTCATCCCGTTCACTGGGTCGGGCCGTTGGCTGACGCCCATCGGCGCGATCGCCATCGTGGCGGCGGTGCTGTTCTGCGTCCGCTGTCTGACGGCCCGCCGCCCCCTGCTGGACCTGCGTCGTTGGGGCGCCAGCATCCTGGAGGCCGACCTGGTAGGAGCGCTGCTGCTGGCCGCTGCCTTGGCTGGAGTGATTCTCGCCTTCGCCACCGCCGACCCCAAGGTGCAGGTGTTCTCCGAGCAGGGCCTCTGGTTCCTGCTCGGCTCGGTCATCGCGACGTTCCTGCTGGTCTGGCACCTGCGCACCGCAAGGGCACCGTTGCTCCCTCGCGGTGCACTGCGACGTACGCCGGCCTGGGGAGCCCTGGTCGTCAGCTTCTTCATCGGAGCCGCCCTGATCGCGGCCCTGATCGACATCCCGCTCTTCGCCCGCACCACCGTCTACCCGGACTCGCAACTGGCGGCCGCGCTGGTGCTGGTGCGGTTCCTGGTGGCCCTGCCCATCGGCGCCGTGATCGGCGGATACCTGATCCGGCGCTTCTCCCCCGGCGTCGTCACTGCCACCGGCATGCTGCTGGCCGCCGCTGGCTTCGTGCTGATGACGCGCTGGGGACTCACCACGATCGAGGAACCGATCGCCAACCTCGCACTGCTGGTCGGCGGCTTGGGCTTCGGCCTCGCGCTGGCGCCGGTCAACGCGGCCCTGCTGGCCTACACCGACGACGACGTCCACGGCGTGGCCAGCGCGTTCGTCGTGGTGGCCCGCATGGTCGGCATGCTGGTCGGCATCTCTGCACTGACCACGATCGGGTTGCGCCGTTACTACGCCGAGCAGGGCGTGATCCCACCCGTGCGGGAGGTCTGCAACGGCAAGAGCAAGTGCGCGGAGTTCTCCGATCTGCTTCGGGTCGCGGGAATCGCCCAGGAGCACACGGTCTTCTGGGGGGCGGCGGGCTGTGCCCTCATTGCCGCCATCGCTGCGCTGGCGCTTTTTCGTGAGGCGAAGCCCACACCATTTCCCGCGGACCGGCGTCGCTGAGACGCGCTGCCGCCGCTAAAGTCAGCACGTGGATGACTTCAGCGACCTGATCGCCGCCAACCGGACCTATGCCGACAGCTTCACCGGCGGGAACTTCGACGGCGTCGCCCATGCCGGCGTAGCGATCGTTACCTGCATGGATTCCCGGATCGATCCGCTGCCGATGATCGGGCTCAAGCACGGCGACGCCAAGATCTTCCGTAACCCCGGCGGCCGGGTCGACAACTCCGCGCTCGAGGCCCTCGTCCTCGGAGTTCACCTGCTCAACGTCAGCCGGATCCTGATCGTGCCGCACACCATGTGCGCGATGACCACCCACACCGAGGCGGAGTTCCACGCCGAGGTCGGTGCCTCGGCCGGGGCCGACATCTCGTGGCAGTCCTTCCACGTCATCGCCGATCAGGTCGCAGCCCTGGACGCCGACGTCCACAAGGTGCGATCGCATCCGCTGATTCCAGCCTCGGTCCAGGTCGGCGGCTTCCTCTACAAGGTCGACAGCGGCCTGCTGGAGCAGAAGTTCTGACCCTGTCCTAGCCTTGGCTCCATGGACGAAGACCTCATCGGCGCCCTGATCGTGGCGATGGTTGCGCTGTTCCTGGGTCCGTTGATCTGGTGGATGACGGCACGCGCGGCCGATGGTGCCCTGGCCCGCAACTCGTTCGTCGGCATCCGGGTCCGCCGGACGCTGGAGTCCGACGAGGGCTGGGTCGAGGGGCACCGGGCCGCGCTGCCATGGGCACGGCGTACGTCGCTTGCTGCCGTGCTCCTGGGTCTGGTCACGATCGCCGTGGCCCTGAGCGGCCCGACCCAGATGGCCTTCGGCATCGCCATGGCGGCGATGGCACTCATCGTGGCCGGCGCCATCATGTGCGCCGTGGCCGCGTCCCGTACAGCGGCCGACTGAGCAGCCGCTCACGCGTCACTCAGGCGTCAAGAGTCTCCACGTCGACCTCGTAGGCACCTTGGACGATGAACTCCTTGCGAGGGGCCACGTCGGAGCCCATCAGCAACTCAAACACCGCTCCGGCTGCTTCGGCGTCGTCAACCGTCAACCGGCGCAGCGTGCGCTGGCGCGGGTCCATCGTCGTCTCGGCCAACTGGTCGGCGTCCATCTCTCCGAGCCCCTTGTAACGCTGGACCGGTTCCTTCCACCGCACGTTCCTCTTCTTCAGCTCTGCGAACTTCCGCTGGAGCTCGTCGTCGGAGAACGTGTAGACGTATTTGTCCATCCCCTTCTTGGGGTTGATCATCTCGATCCGATGCAGGGGCGGCACCGCGGTGAAGACGCGTCCCTGCGTAATCAGCTCCGGCATGTAGCGGAAGAACAGGGTGGCAAGCAGGCATCGGATGTGCGAGCCGTCGGAGTCGGCGTCGGCCATGAAGATGATCCGGCCGTAGCGGGCCGCGTCGATGTCGAAGGTGCGTCCGGAGCCGGCGCCGACGACCTGGATGATCGAGGCACACTCGGCGTTCTTGAGCATGTCGCCGATGGAGGCCCGCTGCACGTTGAGGATCTTGCCGCGGATCGGGAGCAGCGCCTGATACTCGGAGTCGCGGGCGAATTTCGCCGTACCCAACGCCGAGTCACCCTCGACGATGAACAGTTCGGTGCGCTCGTTGTCACCCGAACGGCAGTCGGCCAGCTTCGCGGGTAGGGCTGACGATTCGAGGGCGTTCTTGCGACGCTGGGTCTCCTTGTGCTGCTTGGCGGCCAGCCGGGACTTCGAGGCGCCGACCACCTTCTCCATGACGAGCTTGGCCTGCGCCTTCTCGTCCCGCTTCGTGGAGGTCAGAAACGCCTTCAGCTCCGCCGCCACGACCCTGCGCACGACCCCGCGCGCTGCCGGCGTGCCGAGGATCTCCTTGGTTTGCCCCTCGAACTGAGGCTCGGCGAGCCGCACCGTGACGACCGCTGTCATGCCCTCGAGCACGTCGTCCTTGATCACGTTGTCGTCGTTGACCTTGAGCGCCTTGGTGGCACGCATGACGTCGTTGAAGGTGGCGGTGACTGCCTGTTCGAACCCGCTCAGATGGGTGCCGCCCTTGGGAGTGGCGATCACGTTGACGTAGGAACGCACCTGCGTGTCGTAGTTGTTGCTCCAGCGCAGCGCGACGTCGACGCTGAGTTCGCGCTCCACCTCCTGGGGCGTCATCTGCCCTGCGTCGTCGAGCAACGGGACCGTCTCGGTGAACGTGTCCACGCCCTGAAGGCGCAGGATGTCGGTCACCGGCTCGCCCTGGGAGAGGTAGTCGGTGAACTCGCTGATGCCCCCCTCGTGCAGGAAGGTCTCGTCGACCGGCTCGGGGCCACGACGGTCACTGATCATCAGTTCGAGTCCGGGCACGATGTAGGAGGTCTGCCGAGCTCGCCCGAGCAGCCCCTCCAACTCGATGCCGGCGTCCTTGGTGAAGATCTGACGATCGGGCCAGAACCGGATGCGAGTGCCGGTCTTGCCCTTGGCCACGCGCTTGCCCTTGCGGGTCAGTCCTGACTGGGGCACGAAGGCCGCGGTCGGTCCGTCGCCGGCGAACACGCCGGGCTGGCCACGTTTGAACGAGAGCCCCTGCTGAGACGGCGCCCGATCGACATCAATGTCCATGCGTGAGGAGAGCGCGTTGACCACGGACAGTCCGACTCCGTGCAGTCCACCGGTCGCGACGTAGGAGCCGCCGCCGAACTTACCTCCGGCGTGCAGCTTGGTGGCCACCACCTCGACCCCGGGAAGCCCGGTCTTGGGCTCCTTGTCGGTCGGGATACCGCGACCGTCGTCGTGCACCTCGACCGAGTCGTCAGGGTGCAGGATGATCTCGACCCGGCGCGCGACACCGGCCAGTGCCTCGTCCACGCCGTTGTCGATGATCTCCCACAGGCAGTGCATGAGCCCACGGGTGTCCGTCGAGCCGATATACATGCCGGGACGCTTACGAACCGCTTCGAGCCCCTCGAGGACGAGGAGATGCGCCGCGTTGTAGGTGTTGTCTGCTGGTGCTGCCACAAGAGTGAAACCTACCCGCGACACGCCGTAGGACGCGGCAGGCGCGCTGCTCCCAGCCAGTACCCCCGTAGGGACTACGGTGGCGTCAATCACGCGCCCTTGTGTCCCATCGTGGGAGATTCAGGCCCCACGGTGGACGCAAGAGTGATGTGATGGAGAATCGTCCACTCCCAGTGGCGCCCGGCGGGAATCTTTGACCCGGCGGCTACGTTGGGCCAAGACACCGATGGAGAGAAAAGAGGCCGCTGTGAATACCGCAATTGCCCCCCAGCCCGCCGCACTGACGGCGAGCGACCGCTGCGACCGCTGCGGTGCACAGGCTTACCTGCGAGTCGAGCTTCAGACCGGTGGCGAGCTTCTCTTCTGCGCCCACCACGCTCGCGAGCACGGCGACAAGCTGCGTTCGATCGCAGCCAACGTCCACGACGAGACCCACAAGTTGAGCGCCACCCCGGCCTCGGCTGGTCGGGGCGACAGCTGAGCGCTCACCCACAACCGTCCGGACGGCCCCCGACCACTTGGTCGGGGGCCGTTGACGCATTGCGCTGTGCGAGGCTTCGCGCGTGAGCAGTACCGAAGTCGTCGTCGCGCTCCTGCTTGTGGTCGGCATCCTCGGAGTCATCGTTCCGGTGCTGCCCGGCACGGTGCTCATCGTTGCCGGCCTGCTGCTCTGGGCCGTGGAGGTGAACACCTCGATCGGCTGGCTGGTCTTCGCCATCGCGACGACCTTCGTAGTGTTCGGCTCGATCATCAAGTACGTCGTGCCCGGGCGTCGCCTCGCGGCTGCCGGCGTTCCTCGCTCGACCCTCGTCGCTGGCGGTCTCGTGGGGGTCGTGGGTTTCTTCGTGATCCCCGTGATCGGCATCTTCATCGGCTTCATCCTGGGGATCTACGCCGCTGAACGGCGCCGGCTCGGGGCGCGCGCAGCCGGCCCATCGACAACGCACGCACTGAAGGCCGTGGGCTTCTCCGTCCTGATCGAACTTGGCGCCGCCCTGCTGGCGATCGCGACCTGGGTCGTCGGCGTCGTGATGATCACCTGATGGGAATTCTGCTCTCGCTCGCAGCCGCCGTGGCCTATGGCCTCTCCGACTTCGCCGGCGGTTTCGCTGCTCGTCGTACGTCGGCATGGCCGGTCGCTGTCATGGGGTCGGCCTGCGCCTTGGTCTTCTCGATCCTGATCGCCCTGGTCACCCACGGCGAGCCCAGCACCCGTGACCTGCTCTGGGGAGTCCTGGGCGGTATTGGCACCGGACTGGGCGGCGCCTTCCTCTACCGGGGCCTGGCCGCGGGCCGGATGGGCGTGGTGGCGCCGGTCTCGGCCGTCGGCTCGGCGCTGCTGCCGGTGGTGGTCGGAGTCTCCACCGGTGATCGCCCCGCACTCCTGGTATGGCTCGGCATCGCCGCGGCTGTTCCCGGCATCTGGCTGGTGAGCCGCGAGCCGGGCGAGGCAAGCAACCTGGCCGCCGGGATTCTGGACGGGGTGCTGGCCGGACTCGGCTTCGGATTGTTGTTCGCCGCCATCGCCCAAGTTCCCGAGGGCGCCGGCTACTGGCCACTAGCGACCGCCCAACTGTTCGGTCTGCTTACCGTGATCGCCACGGCGACACTGCTCCGCGCCCAGCGGCGGGTGAAGGCCCGCTCCGAAGTGTTCGGAGGCCTCGTGGCTGGTCTGCTCTCGGTCACGGCGTCGCTGTGCTTCCTGCTCGCCACCTACTCGGGGATCCTCACCGTGGCGGCCGTCCTGACATCGCTCTACCCGGCTGTCACGATCCTGCTGGCGTCCGTCCTACTGCGCGAGCACATCCACCGGGGCCAGGGCCTGGGCCTCGCCCTGTGCGGACTCTGCGTCGCCCTGGTCGCTGCGGGCTGAACCCAGTCCCTGATGCCCGCGCGACCCGGCCGAAACCGGCCAGGGTCAACGCGGGTGTCGCAGGATCGGTATCAGTCGAGGTAGTCGCGCAGGACCTGCGAGCGGCTGGGGTGGCGCAACTTGCTCATGGTCTTCGACTCGATCTGACGGATCCGCTCACGCGTCACGCCATAGACCTTGCCGATCTCATCCAGCGTCTTGGGCTGACCGTCGGTCAGACCGAAGCGCATGGAGACCACGCCCGCCTCCCGCTCGGAGAGCGTGTCGAGCACGGCGTGCAACTGCTCCTGGAGCAGCGTGAACGAGACGGCGTCCGCGGGCACGATGGCCTCGGAGTCCTCGATCAGGTCACCGAACTCGGAGTCGCCGTCCTCGCCAAGAGGGGTGTGGAGCGAGATCGGTTCGCGACCGTACTTCTGGACCTCGATCACCTTCTCCGGGGTCATGTCGAGTTCCTTGGCGAGCTCCTCAGGGGTGGGCTCGCGGCCCAGGTCCTGGAGCATCTGGCGCTGCACGCGGGCCAACTTGTTAATCACCTCGACCATGTGCACCGGAATCCGAATGGTGCGGGCCTGGTCGGCCATGGCGCGGGTGATTGCCTGACGGATCCACCAGGTCGCGTAGGTCGAGAACTTGTAGCCCTTGGTGTAGTCGAACTTCTCGACCGCTCGGATCAGACCCAGGTTGCCCTCCTGGATCAGGTCCAGGAACAGCATGCCGCGGCCGGTGTAGCGCTTCGCGAGGGAGACGACGAGGCGCAGGTTGGCCTCGAGGAGGTGGTTCTTGGCACGACGACCGTCCGCGGAGATCCACTCGAGCTCTTCGAGGGTCTTCGGGGTGATCTTGCCGCCCTTGCCGAGCTTCTCCTCGCTGAAGAGGCCGGCCTCGATCCGCTTGGCGAGCTCGACCTCCATCTCGGCGTTGAGGAGCGGCACCTTGCCGATCTGCTTGAGGTAGTCCTTGACCGGGTCGGCGGTAGCACCGGCGACCATCACCTGCTGCTCGGGCTCGTCGGTGTCGTCCGAGGCCGAGACGATGAAGGAAGCCTTCTTCTCGTCCGCCTTGATCGTCGGGTCGGCCTTGACGTCCTTCTCGAACTGCTCGTCAGGGATGTCGGGGAGCTTCTTGCTGTCCCCGGTCAATTCCTCGAGCGGGGCCGCCGCGGCTCGGTTCGCTGCGATCTTCTTGGCCGACGCCTTCTTGACAGGTGCCCGCTTGACAGCGGTCTTCGTCACGGGCGCGGGGTCCTCGATCGTGGCGGCCTGTCCCTCGGTGACCGTGGTCTTGGCGGTCCCGGTCTTGGCGGACGCGGCCTTGGTCGGCCCCGTCTTCGCTGCAGCCTTCTTGGCCGGCGCCTTGGCTGCGGCCTTCTTGGCGGGCTCGGCGGGCTCGCTCGTCGCCGCGGCCTTCTTGGCGGCTGCCTTGGTGGCGGCTGACTTGGTGGTCTTGGCCGCCGCCGTGGTGGTGGTCTTGCGGGAGCCCGAGGTCGCTGCCACTGCGCGAGAACTGGCAGCGTCGACGTTGACGGAGATCCCGAGTCCACTCAGGTGCACGAGCAGTGCCTTGAGGTGACGTGGCTCGACCGCCGCTGCGTCGCTGGCTTGACGCACCTCTTCGGGAGACACGCCACCGAGTGGGCTACCGCGCTCGATCAGGGCGACGATGGACGGGTGCGTCAGCACCTCTGCTGGGAGCAACTTTCGTGCGTGCGGGGACACGAACACCTCTCGTCAA
>JARICB010000429.1 GCA_029264225.1 Nocardioides sp.
GCACCAGCACGACGTAGGCGAAGGTCAGGGTCAGTGCCGAGTCGCCCAGCAGGTAGGTCACCCACGAGTAGACGTTGCTGCTGCCCACCACGATCACCAGTGCCGGGATGGTCAGGGGCAGCAAGCACAGGAACTCGATGGTCCGACTGACTCCGGGCACCTGCAGTCGTACCCAGATCATCGTCGGCACGAGCAGCAGCACCATTCCGGCCACGGTCAGCACAGCGAGAAGCAGCGAAGCAATGATCGCGCCCCGGAAGTCGTCGTCGGCGAACATGAACGCCCAGTTGTCCCAGGTGCGACCTTCGCCGCTGCCCCGGACCTGGGTAGAGAAGTCGAACATCGCGATCAGCGGCACGAAGACATAGGTCGCGAACGTGAGCAGTACGACGATGCGCAGGATGCGGCTGCGTCTGGTGCCCGTCATCGCATCCACCGTCCGGCGCGTCGCAGCAGCAGGTTGTAGCCGACCATCACGATGGCAACCACGACGATCATCTCCAGGGCCAGGGCGTAGCCGACGTTCGCCTGGCCGAGCAGCACCTCACTGGTGATCGCCTGTCGGATCAGGAGCGGGACGATCGGCTGCCCCTGGCTGACCAGGACCGCGGCGGTGGCATAGGAGGCGAAGGCGTTGGCGAACAACAGCAGCATGGAGCCGAGGAAGGCCGGCAGCAACAGCGGAATCGCCACCTGGCGCCAGTACTGCCAACTGGTCGCCCCCAGATTGACCGCAGCCTCACGCCACTGGGGTCGTAGACCGTCCAAGGCGGGGGCGAACACGATGACCATCAGCGGGATCTGGAAGTAGATGTAGACGACGACCAGACCGGGCAACGCGAAGAGCCATCCGGCGCCGTAGATGTCGGCGCCGAACCAGTTCAGCACGGCGACCGTCACGATGCCGACCGGTCCGATGGTGGCGATCCAGGCGAACGCCAGGACGACTCCGCCGAACTGCGCCAGCACACCGCTCACTGCGAGCGTGGCGCGTCGCAGCGCACTGGTGGGTCCAGCCGAGATGATGAAGTGCGCCAGCACGGCTCCGAGCGTTGCGCCCATCACGGCGGTAACGCTCGACAGCACGAGCGAACCCCACAGCGCACTGAGAGCCGCATCGCTGGTCAGCACGCTCAGGTTGCCGAGGGTGAACTGTCCGGCCTCGTCCTGGAAGGCACCCACGATCACCGTCAGGGTGGGCACTGCGAGAAACACCAGGAGGAAGAGGAAGAACGGCACAAGGGGCAGGACAGGGCCGACGGCGAACCGTCGACCCCGCCCCGTGCGAGAAGCCACAGCCATCGTCAGCGGATGGCCTTCGACCAGTTCTTCGCCAGGTAGGCGCCAGCCGTCTCGGTCTGCTCGTTGGTCGGGATCACCGGCTCACCGGTGACCTCGGGAAGCGCATCCCACAGGGCCGCGTCGATGGTGCCGTCCTCGGCCATCGCGTCGCCACGGACCGGTCGGGCTCCACCCGCGAGCCACAGGTTCTGGCCCTTGTCGCTGTACAGGAACTCCTGCCAGAGCCGAGCAGCCGCGGGGTGCGGAGCGTCGGCGTTGATCGCCTGGAAGTAGTAGCCCGCGACGACGGCCTCCTCGGGGACCACCGTCTTCCAGGTGTCCACGTTGGCCGCAGCCGCCGCACCGAGGTAGTCCCAGTCGATGACGACCGGGGTGGTGCCCTGCTCGATGGTGGTCGAGTCGGGGTCGACGGTGAGGAAGTTGCCGGCCTTCTTGAGCTGGCCGAAGAAGTCGACACCGGGGGCGATGTCGTCGGCCGAACCGCCGGTGGCGATCGCGGTCATCATGACGCCGCTGAAGGCTGCACCGGCCTGGGTCGGGTCACCGTTGAGGGCGACCTTGCCCTTGTACTCGGGCTTCATCAGGTCCATCACCGACGTCACCTCGGGCACGACAGCGGAGTCGTAGCCGATCGACATGTAGCCGCCGTAGTCATTGACCCAGGCGCCGTCGGGGTCCTTGAACTGCTCGGGGATCGAGTCCCAGGTGTCAACCTGGTAGGGAGCGAACATGTCGGTGTTGGCGAGCGCCACCGACTGACCCAGGTCGAAGACGTCCGGGGCACGGTTGGTGCCGGCCAGGTCGTTGGCGGCGTTGATCTCGTCCTGCGAGGCACCGTCGGGCTGGGCGGAGCTGATGTCGATGTCGTAGGTCGACTCGAACTCCTTGATCATCTCGCCGTAGTTGGCCCAGTCGGGCGGCAGTGCGATGACGTTGAGCTTGCCCTCGTTCTCGGCTGCCTTGACGAGTGCGTCCATACCGCCGAAGTCATCGACAGATGTGGCCGTGGCGGCCTCGACACCCGTCTCGGTGGTGGTGTCGGCCTTCTTCTCCGGAGCAGCGCAGGCTGCCAGCGAGACGACCGTCGCCATCGCAGCCAGCGAAGCGAGTGTCTTTCGGATCTTCATATGTCCTCCATTTTATGAGAACGGGGTGTGTCGCACGCCACCGTCTGGCGAAGAGTACCCTCGCGAATTGTGAGCACTGCAGCGGTCGGGAGCGATCTCCCCTTCATTGACATCCTCCCCTCCGCCGGATCCAACGGGACCGACGAGACCCCCTACCGGTTGATCACCACCGAAGGGGTCTCGACCTTCGAGGCCGACGGCGAGACGTTTCTGCGGGTTTCACCCGAGGCGATCCGCACGTTGACCGCAGCGGCGATGCACGACATCAGCCACTACCTGCGCCCCGCTCACCTCGCGCAACTCCGCAAGATCATCGACGACCCGGAGTCGAGCGGCAACGACCGGTTCGTGGCGCTCGACCTGCTCAAGAACGTCAACATCTCAGCGGGCGGCGTACTGCCGATGTGCCAGGACACGGGGACGGCGATCGTGATGGGCAAGAAGTCCGAGGGCGTGCTCACCGGCGCCAACGACGCCCAGGCGATCAGCGATGGCGTCAAGGACGCCTACACGACGCTCAACCTGCGCTACTCCCAACTCGCGCCGCTGACGATGTTCGAGGAGAAGAACACCGGCACCAACCTGCCGGCCCAGATCGAGCTGTACTCGACGCCCCAGACCTCCGGGAAACCCGAATACAAGTTCCTCTTCATGGCCAAGGGCGGCGGCTCGGCAAACAAGTCGTTCCTGTTCCAGGAAACGAAGGCGATCCTGCACCCGGAACGCCTGCTGACCTACCTCGACGAGAAGATCCGCTCGCTCGGTACGGCCGCCTGCCCGCCGTACCACCTGGCCGTCGTCATCGGCGGCACCAGTGCGGAGTTCGCCCTCAAGACCGCGAAGTATGCCTCCGCCCACTACCTCGACGACCTGCCCACCTCCGGCTCGATGGCTGCCAACGGCTTCCGTGACCTCGAGCTCGAGCAGGAGGTCTTCAAGCTGACACAGTCGTTCGGGATCGGCGCACAGTTCGGCGGGAAATACTTCTGCCATGACGTGCGGGTCGTGCGACTCCCCCGTCACGGAGCCTCCTGCCCCGTCGCGATCGCGGTCTCCTGCTCGGCCGACCGGCAGGCGTTGGGCAAGATCACGCCCGAGGGCGTCTTCCTCGAGCAGCTCGAGACCGACCCCGCGCACTACATGCCCTCCGCCGGCGTCTCCGAGGAGATCTCGGCCGGCGAGGTCGTGGCGATCGACCTCAACCAGCCGATGGACGCGATTCTTGCGGAGCTCTCGAAGCACCCCGTCAAGACGCGGCTCTCGCTGACCGGCCCCCTCGTCGTAGCCCGCGACATCGCGCACGCCAAGATCAAGGAACGTCTCGACGCCGGCGAGGAGATGCCCTCCTACCTGCGCGATCACCCGGTCTACTACGCCGGCCCCGCCAAGACGCCTACCGGCATGGCTTCCGGCTCCTTCGGTCCGACGACGGCCGGTCGCATGGACTCCTACGTCGCACAGTTCCAGGCCGCCGGCGGCTCCAAGGTGATGCTGGCCAAGGGCAACCGCTCCAAGGTGGTCACCGAGTCGTGCGGCGAGCACGGTGGCTTCTACCTCGGCTCGATCGGCGGCCCCGCCGCCCGGCTCGCCCAGGACTGCATTACGTCGGTCTCGGTGCTGGAGTACGAGGAGCTCGGCATGGAGGCGGTGTGGAAGATCGAGGTCGAGGACTTTCCGGCGTTCATCGTCGTCGACGACAAGGGCAACGACTTCTTCACCGATCCCTCCGGCGCCGTCAATGTGCCGCTCTCCGGCATCCGGGTCCGTTCGGCCCAGTAGCCCCACCCGGCCTGCGTCCGACACTTCGGCGACCGACCTGTCGGACCTTCCCCGGGACGTCCGACGAAGTGGCTCCCGCGGCGACCCCATCGTCGGACGTCCCGGGCAACGTCCGACGTGGCGGCGGCTCTCAGCCCGTCTCGTCGAAGAACGGACAGCCCCGCGACCGGAGGCCAGCGATGATCTGGCCGAAGAAGTCGTCGGCGGCGCAACGCAGACCCAGCAGCGGGAGACGCAGTACGAGCGCGTCGGTCAGGGTCACATCGTTGTGCCGAAGCGCATCGGAGACGGCGTTCTGCACCCATCCGTGCTGGATTCCGTCGATCTCGACGACTACGCCCCACTCGTCCCAGATGGCGTCGAGGTAGTACCTCCCGTCCTTGGGCTGGCGACGGACCTGCCGAGACGGCTCCGGGATCCCGCGCTCGCGGCAGGCCTGGGCGAACTCGTGCTCACTGATCGACCGGACCCCGTCAATGAGGTCGAGAATTGTGAGGTGGATGAGAGCGCGCCGCCGGTCCCGCTTGATCCGCAGCGCCGCGACCCCGACTCGTTCGGCGGT
>JARICB010000447.1 GCA_029264225.1 Nocardioides sp.
GTCAAGGTCAGGTGTCGCCTCAGGAAGTGGACCGCGTGCTCGACGGCCGGCCCGTGGAAGGGCTTGCCCGGGAAGAGGTCGAAGTGGTCGCCGGGATAGTGGCGGACCTCGGCCCGGCCCGCAAACGCCGCCAGCGCCGCGGCACGAGGCGGAGCAGACCGGTCGAAGTCGGCGATCTGGACCAGCAGTGGCACCTTGATCTTCTCAGCAGCCTGGGCGGGCGCTCTCGTGCCAAGCTCAAGGCCGACGTCGGCGCGCACCTCGTTGCGCCAGGACGGACCTGCGATCGAGTGGAAATCCTCGTAGGCGCCGGGCAGGGTCAGCGCACCCGGCTCCCCCGGCTTGCCGACCACCGGCATCATTGCCGTCCTGCCCATGCTGACCTTGGCCCGCGCGACGATGCCGGTCGCGGTGGCCTTGAGCAGCGCCACTGGGCCGTGCGCAGCCAGCGCGTGCCGCATCGCGGCCAGCCCATCGACCATCGGCACTACCGCAATGACGGCCGCGATGTCGTCACGGTCAGCTGCCACCTGGAGTACGTGGCCACCCGCGAGCGAGACACCCCACAGCACGATCCGCTGTGGATCCACGCCCGGGAGTTGTGCGGCAGCATCGACCGCGGCCGCCCAGTCCTCGACCTGCCCGGTCAAGGACACGGTCTGTCGCTCGTCGCCGCCGCTGGTGCCGAACCCGCGGTAGTCGAAGGTGAAGGCATCGAGCCCGGCGGCCGCGAACGCCTCGGCAAAGGGCTCCAACCCCGAGTCGCGAGTGCCACCCAGACCATGGGCCAGTACGACGACCGGCCGGCCGGTCTCAGAAGCCAGTGCGTTGCTGCGAGCCGGGAAGTGAGTGCCCTCGCAACGGATGCCCGCAACGGTGAAGCTGACGGTGCTCGATGCCGAAGCGGGCATCACATCGGG
The DNA here is from genome assembly GCA_029264225.1 of Nocardioides sp. Lineage (GTDB taxonomy): Bacteria > Actinomycetota > Actinomycetes > Propionibacteriales > Nocardioidaceae > Nocardioides. Next base: position 921 of record JARICB010000447.1, read on the forward strand.
GGTGGCGTCGGTCGTGGTCTTGGCGTGCTCATTCATGGCTGGCTCCGAAGATGAAGAGGAGTCCGACCGCATGGGTCGCGACTCAGGAATGGGACTGGGTGCCGTAGATGGAACGGACCCAGATGCTGGTGACCACTGCGACATGAAGATCGTGATCGGGGCACGAGCCCACGACTCGACGCTCCATGTTGCGGTCGTTGACATCGAGCAGCACCGCGGCCAACGCCCGCGCGTCGACTCCGTCCGGAGCCCGGCCCACTGCCCGTTCGGCGTCGATCATGTCGGCGACGTACACCTCGAAGGAGGCTCGGTCGGCCTCCCACATCTCGCGGATGGAGGCGTTGGTGGCGCGGGCCTCCAACACGGCCCGGTAGAGATGACCGTGCCGCTCGGTGACGGTGAAGAGGTAGGAGATGCTCTGACTGATGCGCTCGGTCGGGTCCCGAGACACGTCCGTCAACCACGCACCCGCCTCAGCAGCCTCGTTGTAGATGACTTCCATCAACGCCCCGACCGCGGCGGCCTTGTTCTCGAAGTAGAAGTAGAACGCGGAGCGCGTCACCCCGGCCCGGCGCGACAGGTCAGCCACATTGATCGCCTCGACACTGTCGACCTCCCGCAGCAGGTCGTCGAGCGCCGCCAGAAGTGCAGTGCGGCGCTCGTCTCCCTTGGTGGGGCCTTGAGGATCACGGATCCGGACGCTCATTGCGTCACTCTGGCCCGGCCGATCGGCAGTTCTTTCGTTCGCAGTTGATGTTCGTAGACGAAGTAGTCCAACTGCTGGGTGTGACGCGCGGTCGGAAGCATGTGTCCCAGGTAGAGCGCCTCGTCCTCGGCAATGACCCTCTTCATCTCAGCAACCGACGGCAGCGCGTACTGGCCGGCCAGGTAGGCGCCGAGGATCCGGGTCTGGGACTCCACGAACGGGAACAGGGTCGGGGTCGACTGGGCGAACCCGATGAAGGCCAGGTCGTCGATGCCCGGAGAGAACATCCGCTTGTAGAGGCTGATGTGGTTGCCGGGGGCCGAGAGGAACTCGGGGTCGAAGAACGGGAAGGTGATGTTGTAGCCGGTCGCGTAGACGATGACGTCGAAGTCAGCACTCGTGCCGTCCTCGAAGTGCACGGTCTTGCCGTCCAGCCGCTCCACGTTGCCCTTGGCGCTCAGGTCACCCGATCCCAGACGTACCGGCAATTCCACGGATTGGGTCGGGTGGGCCTCCATGAACTTGTGGTTCGGCTCCGGCAGCCCCATGTCGGAGGGGTAGCCGTTCTGCATCGGCGCCAGCTTGGAGATCACCTTGCGCTGCCACTTCAGCGGGATGTAGGGCGAGGTCTTGAAACCCTTGTCGGCGGGCTTGCCCTTGATGTACTTGGGCACGATCCAGGCACTCGATCGGGTCGAGATGACGACCTCGTTGTCGAGAGTGCGGCTGGACAACTCGACGGCGATGTCGGCCGCTGAGTTGCCGATGCCGACGACCAGGATCCGCTTGCCCCGCAGGTGCAGTGGCGCTTCGGGGTCGATGTAGTGGTGCGAGTGCATGGTGTCGCCGGTGAACTCACCGGGGAACTCAGGCATCCGGGCGTCCCAGTGGTGACCGTTGCCGACCACCAGGAAGTCGAACAAGCGGGTCGAGCCGTCCTGCAGGTCCAACTCCCACCCACCACCGGGCTGACGGCGTGCGTTGAGGACGCCATTGGAGAACTCGATGTTCTTCTTCAGGCCGAAAGCCTCGGCGTAGTCCTCCAGGTAGTCCTTGACCAACGTGTGGTGCGGGAAGTCCGGATAACTCTCGGGCATCGGAAAGTCGCGGAACGAGAGTTGGTACTTGGAGGTGTCGATGTGCAACGACTTGTAGGCGCTCGACATGCCGTTCGGGTTGCCGAAGGCCCAGTTGCCGCCGATCCGGTCGGAGATCTCGAAGCAGGTATGAGGCACGCCGTAGTCGTCGAGCATCTTGCTGGCGGTGAGTCCGGAGATTCCCGCGCCGATGATCGCCGTGGTCGGCCGACGGAACGTGGTGGTCATGGGTGATTCGCCTCACGTCAAAGGGGTGACGTGGCTCACTCTAGGCGCTAAGTTGACACGCGTCAAGAAAAATAGACGTCTGTCAGGAGCTCGCATGTCCCCCTCATCCACCCCCACCACGCCCATTGCCCCGAAGACCACAGTGGTCATCGGCGCCGCCTCGGGCATCGGCGCTGCCACTGCCGAATACTTGCGTCTCCAGGGTCACCACGTCATCGCGGCCGACCTGGTGAGCAGCGAGTCGATACTCCCGGTGGACGTGGCCGACGAGGCAACGGTGCAGGCCCTCTTCGAGAAGGTCGTGGCCGACCACGGCTCGTTCACCGGGGTGGTGAACTGTGCCGGCACGAGCACCCTGTCACCAGTGATTGACCACGACTCGGCCGAGTTCCGGCGGATCCTGGACATCTCTCTGGTCGGCGCATTCCATGTGCTCAAGCACGCCGGGAGTCGCATTGCCGACGGCGGTTCGTTGGTCACGTTGGCTTCCCTGAACGGCACCCAGCCAGGCTCCGGGTTGGTGGCCTACTGCACGGCCAAGGCCGGGCTCCTCATGCTCTCCAAGGTGACTGCTCTGGAACTGGCCCCGCGTCGGGTGCGGGTCAACACCGTCTCCCCCGGTCTCGTCGTGACGCCGTTGACCTCGCCCGCCATGGACATCCCCGGCGTGCGTGAGGACTACGTCGAGAACACGCCGCTCGGGCGTCCCGGGACGGGACTGGAGATCGCGGCTGCCTGCGACTACCTGCTTTCCGATGGTGCGGCGTGGACGACCGGTGAGGACATGCAGGTCAACGGCGGCGCTCATCTGAAGCGTTACCCGGACCTGCTGGGTCTGATCGAGAAGGCGTTCGGATGAGCCGCGCACCGCGCCCACACACCCCGCGCGGCGCGTCGAACGACCAGAAGTCAGTCTCGACCGTCCGGATCAGGCTCACCCGCGGCGTACGAGCGCACTTGTGGTCGTTCAACACGCCGCACCCACCTCACGAGGATCCACGTCGCGGCGATGCCTCACCAAAGCGCGCCCACACTCCCCGCGCGGCGCGCCCACACACCCCGCGCGGCGCGCCGGACGACCAGAAGTAGGTCTCAGCCGTCCGGATCAGGCTCAACCGCGGCGTACGACGGCACTTGTGGTCGTTCAACACGCCGCCCGAGAGGGGTGGTGCTGATCGAAGGAAGCGTGCTCGACCGGTCAGTCCCCCGCGGGCTCGACGACTCAGATGGCCGGGCGCGGCTGAGCCACGTGTGGGCGCCGCCGACTCCCCCACAGCCGCGGCTATGGTGGCGCCATGGCTGAGGACATCACGACGCTGGCAGGCACCACACTGGGCGAGACGACACTGGGCGACCTGGTCACCGAGGATCCCCGACGGGCACGGGTGCTGGAACGGTTCGGCATTGACTACTGCTGCAACGGAGACCGCAGCCTGGCCGATGCCGCTGGCGAGGCGGGCCTCGACGCCGTCGAGATCTCTTCCGCTTTGACGTTCGCCGATCCAGCGCCGGCGTCGAGCACGCAGGCCCTTGAGCAGGGGGCACTCGCGCACGACATCGTCGACACTCACCACGCCTACATGTGGGACGAGATGCCGCGACTCCAGGCACTGGTCGACAAGGTCCACGGCGTCCACGGAGACAGCCACCCCGAGCTGGAACGGGTGCGGGCGGCCTACACCGAGGCGGTCGCCGGACTCGAGCCACACATGACCACCGAGGAGCGCAAGGTCTTCCCAGCCATCACCAAGATGGAGAAGACCCAGGCTCCGCTGGAGTCCGGTTCTCTTGCCGGTCCGATCGAGGAATTGCGCCGCGAGCACGACCTGGTCGGCGACCTCTTCAAGGAGATCAACGCACTGACCGACGGCTACGCCGTCCCCGAAGATTCGTGCGGCTCCTACCGCGCCATGCTCGCCGGGCTCAAGGAGATGGAGCTCGACCTCCACGAGCACATTCACAAGGAGAACAACGTGCTCTTCCCCCGAGTGCTCGAACTCGAGGCGAGCGTCGCGAGGAACTGAGTCACCACCCCGCCGCCGCCGCTCGCGCCGGGGCACTGTTCCAGATGACCGCTTGCCGAGCTTCGTCGGAGCTCGCCCGCGAAGGCGACCAACCGCTCGTAGCGATCCGGACCAATCAGGGCACCGAGTCGGTTACCCCGAAACCGGTCAGACTCAGACGGTCGACTTCTTGCCGGCGACACCTTCTGCGACACCAACCAGGAGCACCGCGGCGATGACCGCCAGCACGAAACCGATGATGTTGAGCTCCCAGATCGAGCCGGTGCCGAAGAACTGAGCGATCAGGCCGCCGATGAGCGAGCCGACGAGGCCCAGACCGAGCGTGGCAAGCAGGCCGAGGTTCTGCTTACCCGGCTTGATGAGGCGCGCGAGGGCTCCGATGATCAGGCCAGCAACAAGGAATCCAAACATGACTCGATCATGGCCGATCCCGACTCGCTGCGCAAAGCGCGACTCCCCGGGCCCGATCTAGGCGGCCTAGAAGCGGTTCTTCGGCCGGGTCGGATCCTCGAGCAGCGGCAGCACCATGGCGACCTCGTCGGCATCCTTCTCAGACTCTCCGTCGGCAACCCGAACGGGTCTGCGCTCGGACGTCGGCCGGAAACCGAAGCTACTGGCGAACGCGACTGCGGAGGAGTTGTCGGAGCCCACCCAGAAGTAGAGAAACTCCGATCCGTCCTCGGCCGCCTTCTGACGGGCGGCCGTCACCAGGCCCCAGGCCACACGTTGACCGCGCACCTCTGGAGATGTCCACAGCCCGAACACGGCAGCCGCCTCGGGGTCGTCGTCGTGGCCCCCGAGCGAGACCAGACCAACTGGCTCAGCCCCCCGCTCGGCCACGATCCGGGTCGCTCGCCTCATCCGCTCGCGCCAGAAGTCGTCGTCGTAGGAGGCCTCGTCCTCGTAACGGGCAACAAAGGCCTGCGGCGCATCGCGCAGCGCCGTCAGGCGGACCTCGCGGAAGAGCTGCCATTCGTTCTCACTCAGGAGGCGAACCTTGATATCAGCCATGCTTGCAGGATGGCACACCTTGGGAAGACTTGGCCGGGCGTCACGTCGGCACCCTCAAGGGTGAAGGTGAGACAGGACACCTCGGGTACCTTCAAAGTCAGGGGGCCCGACATGACGATGAGCATCCGCACCACGACCGCTGGCGCCGTCTTGTTCCGCGGGCGCAACCTGCCGTGAGAGTGCCCGAGGACAGCGCCCTGCATACGCCCGGCCCTGCAACCGCGCCGCGGTCGGTCCCGCTCTTCGCACTGCTGACCACTGCCCATGTCGGCCCCACGGTGGCGGTCACGATCTTCGCGGCGCTGCTCGCCGTAGCCGAAGGCCTAGCTGTCCACCAGAGCGTCATCGTCACCGCGGCCGTCCTCGCCGGCCAACTCACGATCGGCTGGGGCAACGACCTGCGCGACGCCACCCGCGACCGGCTGGTCGTCAGGACTGACAAGCCCTTGGCCGCCGGGGAGTTGCGGTCCTCGACCGTGATCGCAGCGCTGGTTGCAGCGGCAGTGGCCTGCGTCGTTCTTTCGTTCCTTCTCGGATGGCGC
>JARICB010000428.1 GCA_029264225.1 Nocardioides sp.
AGCACCGCCGCAGCAGGTGGGTGACGATCGTGTGCGGCGAATCTCCAGTAGGTGCCGTTCGAGTGCTTCGAGGACCAACACCGGCTCGGCCTGTCCAGGCCTGAAGGCCGAGATGCGCCCATCGATCATCTGGTCCACCTTCTTCGCAAAGACCAGCAACTCATCCCATGCGAATGACATCGGCTCGCCGCCGTCCAAGCGGTTCTCAAGTTCGACGGCGCTGATCCCTTCGCTCGGCACAGTCGTGCCGTGGAAGTCCTCCAGATGCCATGTCCAGTCGTTGTCTTGGACTACGTCCAGCAGAGCACACAAACGGAGGTACTCCTCGTCGCCCTTCCACGCCCGCACGATGATCTCCACCAAGCCAGAGTGTCAGATACCCGGTGTCCGGCGCGGACGGAGCGCGCACCCATCTGCCGCTTTCGCGCGGCACTCACAAGAATGACCCATTTCGCCGCGAGTGTGCGCCCCGCAGGATCGGCCTGTCAGAGGTGCCGCACTCAGCGGCGCAGGAGAGTCCGAAGTAGGTAGCCGAGCCCCAGTAGCACCAAGACGAAGATCAACACCTCGAGCAACCCGATCCCGAACATCAACTCTCCCCACCGTCAACTGATAGTGAAGCGTACAGGTTTTGTTTAGGTCGGCCCTGCAGATTGCGGGCGGCCGCAAGTGCGTCCGCGGCGGTCGGCACGTGCCTCATCCCGCCGCGATCGCCCTCGCGAAGGCGGCCACGTTTGGGAGTGGGGACGGGACGGCGTCATGTCCGGGTCCATGTCACCGAACACGTCCTAATCCGCAGCGACGCTGCGACACTGCCGTGATGCGCTTAGTCACCTGGAACTGCAACGAGGGGTTCGATCGCAAGTTCCTGCACCTCCTCGACTTGGACTTCGATATCGCCGTAGTGACTGAGTGCGGCCCGTTCGAGAGCGGTTTCGACGAGGCGTCACGCGAAGTCAGCGCTGTGCTCAAACTCGCGGTCGATCAGCCCGGGCACACCAAGCACATCGGTGTGTTTGCACAGGAGCCGTGGCACGTAAGGCCACTTCCTCTCGTGCCCGGCCAGCCATGGGTCCTGCCGGTGCGCGTGAACGGTCCGGTCGACTTCACAGTCCTGGCGGTCTGGGCTCTCGGCCGGGAGTGGGTAGCGGAACGGCTCTCGTATGCCGCTCAGACAGCGCGGGTTGTCGCCGATCTCCTTCCCGAGTTCGATGGCCCGGTCGTGCTGGCGGGTGACTTGAATGCACCGATTGCCTCGAGTCCAGCCGACGCTCGTCGCCATGAGGAGAGTGCCCGCCAGCTTGCGAATCGAGGGCTCGTCAGCGCGTTCACGGCAGCCAGAGGAGACGTTGACCCACTGACCGAGCCGACCCTGTACCACCAGCGAAAATTCGATCGGCCGTTTCACATCGATCATCTCTTCGTCCCGAAGGAGTGGACCGGCGATATGGACGTCACGGTGGGGACGTACGCGGAGTGGATAGCAACGAGACGGTCTGATCACGTCCCTGTCATTGCCGACGTAGCGATGCCCGGGTTCGGGATCGAGCCTCCCGTAAGTAGCTGAACTTCGATCCCCCTGGCAAGTGGAGCGCAATCCAGGCAGTGGTGCGGCTAACTGCCGCCATAGGGCGTGAATGAAGTGATCGGACTGCCAACGCAGCGGATGCCCAGGATCAGCAGCAGGTACATCCCGATCCGCAGCCACACCCGTCCGCCTCGGCCGCTGATGCCGTCCGGGTTGGCACACAGCATCCTTCGCCCCTCCATGCCGCGCGGCCTTCCTTGATGGCGACGGCGGCGATGACGAGCCCGGCGACGGGATCCGCCCAGTACCAGCCCAGCGTGGCGTTGAGGACCAGCCCGATGAGCAGGACGGCAGACATGTAGGTGCACAGCAGCGTCTGGGTGGAGTCGGCAACCACGGCGTTCGACCCGAGGGCGCGTCCGGTGTGGCGCTGCGCCCATGACAGGAACGGCATGATCGCGAGCGATGTGGCGGCTAGGGCGATACCGATGGTTGAGGAGTCCGGTGCGTGCCCCGTGATCAGCGCGCGGACTGACTCGACCGTGACATAGGCGGCCAGGCCGAAGAACGAGAACGCCATGAGACGCAGTGCGGTCTTCTCGCGCGACTCCGGAAGAGGGTGGCGGAACTGCCACAAGATGATGAGTCCGGAAGAGACCTCGACGACGGAATCGAGCCCGAACCCGACCAGTGCGACCGAACCAGCGACGAGGCCCGCCGTGATGGCAATGACGGCCTCCACCACGTTGTAGGTGACGGAGGCTCCGGCGAGCAGTTGGGCCCTTCGTCCGAACCGGCGCCGGTCCTCGTCGGAGACAACCGTGTCGTGGGCGTGAGAGGACGTCATGACTGCTCGATCGTCGAGAGGGTGTCAGCGCCGAAGTTTGCGCAGAGGGTGACGCGGTCGCCGGTCAGGGCAAGGAGCCGCTCCGCTGCGGCCCAGAGGTCCGCAAGAGCATCAGAGTGGTTGAGGCTGTAGACGGTCGCCCGTCCTTCTGGTCGGGCGGTGACCAGGCCGCAGTCGCGGAGGCAGGCGAGGTGCTTTGAGACCGTCGATTGGGCCAGTCCGATATGCGTAGTCAGGTCAACGACGCGGTGCTCGCCTAGAGCCAGGTGCTGCAGGATGGCGAGGCGAGACGGATCGCTGAATCCGTGGAACAGGCATGCTGCCGCCGTCAGTCCGTTGGCGTCGGATGGACCATTGGCCGGTTGAACGCCATTCGACTCTATCATCGTCATGTGGCGATGATTACGCGGATTGGTAGTCGACGTCAAGTGCTCGACGAGCCATCCGCTGATGTCGCGATCTGCGCGTCAGCAGGTGGGTCTCTCCACCGTCTATCGGGGTCGGGTGGCACAAAGTGGAGACCAACCTCGCGGCTGTGCCGCGCCAGGCACTCAGCGCCTGTCCAGAGCGAGACCCCCTAGCCACATCCTGTCTCCTCTCGCTTTCCACCCCGTCCACCATGACGCTCGCATTCCTCCTGCTCCAGCTCTCGAGTCCCGGCCTCCCATACAGACCCGCTCATTCGCCCTTCTGTTGACCTGTCGTTCCTCCTCCCGTTTCCCTTCACGCCTCTTGCAATCGAGGCCACGCGGACGTCCAGTGCGGGGGAGTGGGCGTACCTACCTCCTGAGGGAGGTGGCCTGGGTGACGGTGACGATCAGCAAGATGAGCGCCGGCAAGGGGTGCGAGTACCTGCTCCGGACGGTGGCCGCGGGCGATGGCGATAGGTCCTTGTCGACACCGCTGACGCGCTACTACACCGAGGCCGGCACGCCACCCGGTCGGTGGATGGGCTCCGGACTTCCTGGCCTGGAGTGCTCGATCCAGGCCGGGGACGAGGTCACCGAGGACCAACTCAAGAACCTGATCGGGCACGGGGCCCATCCGGTGACGGGCGAGCCGCTCGGCCGCGCATACCGCACGTTCAAGCCGCTCAACGTCGGCAAGCGGCGTCACGCCGTTGCGGGCTATGACCTGACGTTCTCGATCCCCAAGTCGGCGAGCGTGTTGTGGGGAGTCGCCGACGCGCGCACCCAAGCGCTCATCGCCCAGGCACATCACGCGGCCGTTGCTGACGCGCTGGACTTCCTGGAACGTGAGGTCATCGCCACCCGTGTCGGCGCCAGGGGGCCGAAGGGTGCCGTCGCGCAGGTCGAGGTCGCCGGGGCGGTCGCCACCGGATTCGACCACTACGACTCCCGCGCCAATGACCCCCACCTGCACACCCATGTCGTGATCTCGAACAAGGTCCAGACGCTCCAGGACGGTCGATGGCGTGCTCTGGACGGCACGCCCCTGCACGGCTGGGTGGTCGCCCTCTCGGAGTTGCACGAGGCATCGTTCAGCGATCACCTCACCCGTGCGCTCGGCGTGGGCTGGGAGCGCCGCCCGCGCGGCCGGGACCGCAACCCGGCCTGGGAGATCGTTGGTGTCCCGCAGTCACTCGTGCAGGCGTTCTCGAGCCGCGCCCGCGCTATCGATGCCGCAACCGACCGCTTGATCGAGGAGTACGTCGAGCGCCACGGTCACCGGCCTCGCCGCGCCACCATCATGAAGCTGCGCCAGCAGGCCAACCTCTCCGACCGTCCGGCCAAGCGCATCCACTCACTCGCCGACCTCAGCGATCAGTGGCGGCGCAGGACGCTGGAACTTCTGCACGAGGACCCCGTCGCCTGGGCGGGACGCGTGACGAGCGACGAGCCCGCTCGGTTGCTGCGCGCGGACGACATCCCGCTCGACCTGATCGAGGACATCGGCCGACGCGTCGTCGACGTCGTCGGGGAGAAGCGGTCGACGTGGCGCAGAGCCAATCTGTACGCCGAGGCGGCCCGCCAGACTCTCGGCTGGCGGTTCGCCAGCACCCCCGACCGCGAGGCGGTCACCGGCCTGGTCGTCGACGCCGCCGAAGGCAACTCGCTGCGCCTGACCCCACCCGAGCTCGCACTCACCCCCACCACCTTCACCCGAGACGACGGCACCAGCGCGTTTCGTCCCAAGCACTCCACGGTGTTCTCAGCCGAACACCTGCTGGCCGCCGAAGACAGACTGCTCCACAGGGCCGCCGCGACGACCGCGCCGACCGTTGCGATCGAGACCGTCAACGCCATCACCGGACAACCGGTCAAGGGCTACCGGCTCAGCCCTGAGCAGGCACAGGCCGTCGCCCGGATCGCCGTGTCTGGTCGTCAGGTCGACCTCCTCATCGGCCCGGCCGGCGCTGGCAAGACCACCACCATGCGCGCCCTCCATCACATCTGGGCTCGCCAGCATGGCCGCGGCAGTGTCGTGGGTCTCGCGCCGAGTGCCGCGGCGGCCGCGGTGCTGGCAGAGGACCTGGGGGTCGGGTGCGAGAACACTGCGAAGTGGCTCTACGACCATGAGCAGGGCCGCACCGCGTTCAGGAAGAACCAGCTGGTCATCATCGATGAGGCGACGCTGGCCGGCACGATGACCCTGGACCGGATTACCGCCCATGCGGTCGATGCGGGCGCCAAGGTGTTGCTGGTCGGGGACTGGGCACAACTCCAGGCGGTCGAGGCTGGGGGAGCGTTCGCGATGCTCGTCGAGGCCCGCGAGGATGCCCCCGAGCTGGTCGACGTCCACCGCTTCACCCACGTGTGGGAGCGGGCTGCCTCCCTCGACCTCCGGAACGGACGCGCCGAGGTGATCGAGACCTACCTTGCCCACCAGCGAGTCAGCGACGGCGACATGGAAGTCATGACCGACACCGCGTTCCGTGCCTGGAGTGCCGACATCGACGCGGGCCGCGAAAGCGTCCTCGTGGCCGACACGACCCAGCTCGTGCGCGACCTCAACGACCGCGCCCGCATGCAGCGGCTCCACGACGGGCGGACCCACAGTGGTCGAGAGGCCGCGCTC
>JARICB010000023.1 GCA_029264225.1 Nocardioides sp.
CCTACTTCCTGCGGCCGGGTGACGCGGCGGTGCCGATCATCTACGACGTTGAACGCATCCGCGACGGCCGCTCGTTCGTGACCCGCCGGGTGAGTGCTCGTCAGCACGGCCAGCCGATCTACTTCATGACGGCCAACTTCCAAGTCTCCGAGGACGGGTTCGAGCACCAGGACCGGATGCCCGATGTCATCCCTCCCGAGATCGGCGTGGCGATGAGGGACATCGCCCGTGAGGCAGGTCCGGACTCGATCCGGGAGTGGGAGCGGGAGTGGTCGGCGCTCGACGTGCGCTACGTCGGCACCAGCGCCATGGGTCTGGAGGAAGATCCCGACCATCCCGCGCGAGCGCAGTTGTGGCTGCGTGTCGACGGTCGGTTGGACGACGATCCGCTGACGCACCTGTCGGCGTTCGCCTATGCGTCCGACCTGACGCTGCTGGGCGCCGCGCTGGTTCCGCACGGATTCCATCTCAACTCTTCCGCCATCCAGGCGGCCTCACTCGACCACACGATCTGGTTCCACCGGCCGTTTCGCGCCGACGCGTGGTGGCTCTACGACCAGTCCTCACCGGTGGCCCACGGTGGCCGCGGGCTCGCCATGGCTCGCGTCTTCACCCAGGACGGCACGCTGGTGGCCAGCGTTGCGCAGGAGGGTTTGCTCCGTCGGCGTACGTCGAGCGACGACTCCTGATTTCGGGCCCATAACATTACAACGTTGTAATTCGCCGCATATGGCAGACAGACACGCCGGTCGCGTGGTTTCTTGTGAGTGCTTGTGTGACGCGTGGGACTTAGGTGCCGCGTGTTGCCCTCCCCTGACTTGAGAGCGATGTGCGCGCGTGACCCCTGTGACCGGACTCCGAACGCGCACCTGCGCGACCTCACTGGCAGCGGCCGCCGTCGCCGGACTCTCGATGGCCGTGTTGAGCGGCAATGCGGCCTACGCCGTCCCGCTTACCCCTCACCAGATGCCGTTTCCGTGCGGCCAGACCTGGACGGGCTCCACCCGCGGTAGCCACACGCCCTCGATGAAGTCGATCGACTGGAACCGAGCCGATGACGTGGACGACCCGGTAGTCGCATCGGCCCCCGGTGTGGTCACGACTGCTGATTCGACCAGCACCCGCAGCTATGGCCACCACGTGGCCATCGACCACGAGAACGGCGAGAGCACGGTCTACGCCCACCTCAATGCTGTGACCGTGACCCGCGGCCAACGCGTCGACCAGGGCACCTTGATCGGCACTGTGGGAAACACCGGGAACTCGCGCGGCGCGCACCTGCATTTCGAGGAGAAGATCGGCAGGACCGTGACGGCAGCCTCGTTCGGAGCAGTGCCCTACTTCTACGGCACTCTGACCTCGTTCAACTGCGTCGACGTGCCGATCGCCGGCAACTTCGTAGGGGACGCGATCTCAGAGGTGGCGGTCTACCGCCGCGGGAAGCGCTCGTCCTTCGTCATCAACGACCCGGCAGGTGCCCGGATCCTTACCTTCGGCGGCGCGACCGACGACCCGGTCGTCGGCGACTGGGACGGTGACGGCGCCGTCAACCTGGGCATCCGCCGCGCCAAGAGGTCCAAGGTCCGCCTCAAGACGCCGACGAAGGTCCTCAAGATCGCCTACGGCGACCCCGGTGACCGGCCGATCGCGGGGGACTGGGATGGCAATGGAACCTCGGAGATCGGCGTCTTCCGACCGAGCACCGCGACCTTCTACCAGCGAGCGGTGGACGGCACGACGAGTGTCGTCGCGCTGGGTGACAGCGACGATCTGCCCGTCACCGGCGACTGGGACGGCGACCGGATCACCGACCTGGGCGTCTACGACCAGAAGACCGCGACCTACACCCTGCGCCTGATCGACGGTCTCGGGCTGGCGTGGACGACGCAGGTGCAACTCGGCGTGGCGGGTGACCTGCCGGTGACGGGCGACTGGGACGGCAACGGCACAACCGACCTCGGCGCCTGGTCGCCGCTGAGCGCTACCTTCGTGCAGGCGCACGCGCTCGCTCCGACGGCCGCGCGGACGGCACTGACCAGCGTTCGGTTCGGTCGACCCCGCCGCTGAGACCGAGTTGGCCTCAGTGCTGGTCGCGGCTCAGGCCGGGCCGGCCCGGCCGACGAGGTGTGGCGCGCCGTCCTTGGGGCTGGTCAGGGCGAAGGTGTGCACGCCGGCGTCGAGCCGGTCCGCGAAGGTGACCGTGCCCGGCAGGAACACCGGCCGCTTGAAGGCGACCTCAACCTTGACCGCGTCGGGGAGTCGGTTCTCGATGGCGGCCAGGCAGCGGGCCTTGGTCCACATTCCGTGCGCGATCTGTCGCGGGAAGCCCAGTGTCTTCGCGGTCCACGGGTAGAGGTGGATCGGGTTGTGGTCACCCGAGACCCCTGCATAGGTCCGACCCAGGTCGGCTGGCAGTCGCCACTGCACCCCGCCGGCGGCGGGTGGATTGTCGATCACCAGACCGGTGTCCGGCGCGCTGCCGATCGTCTCTCCGCGGCGTAGATAGGTCGAGGTGGACTCCCAGACGGTATCGCCGTCGTTGCGCACGGTCGTCACGAAGTCGAGCAGGGTGCCCTTGGCATGGGCCCGGGGTGCCCCGACAGCGGTGGTCAGGTCGAGGACCTCGCCGACGCCGATGGAGCGGCGGGCGGTGATGGTGTTCTCCAGGTGCACCATGCCGATCGCCGGATAGGGAAAGGCCGGGTCGCTCATGATCGCCATATGGAGCGGAAACGCGAGCAGGTGCGGGTAGGGCAGGGGCACAGTGTCCTTGCGCGGGAACCCGCACACCGCGGCGTAGGCGTCGGTCTCGTCTCGGCGCGTCTCGACCCCGGCGCGGGAGTAGGCAAGGCCGGTGAAGTCCTTCGGTGAGGTCTTCTTGATGCCCGGTAGCCGGTTGATGCCCGGCACCGCCGGCAGCGCCGCGCGCACCAGCGTGCTCAACCCGCCCGAACGTCCGTGCAGGGTCTTGCTCTGGCTCATCAGGCCCCCAGCATCATCTGGCCGCAGACGCGCACGACGTTGCCGTTGACCGCCGTGGAGCCGGGCGAGGCATACCAAGCGATCGTCTCGGCGACGTCGACCGGCAACCCGCCCTGACTCATCGCGTTGAGCCGCTGGCCGACCTCGCGGGTGGCGAACGGTACCGCGGCGGTCATGGCGGTGATGATGAAGCCGGGAGCGACGGCGTTGATGGTGATGCCGCGCTCCAGCGTGTCCGCGACACTGTCCACCAGCCCGATCACCCCGGCCTTGGAGGCGGCGTAGTTGGTCTGCCCGACGTTGCCGGCGATGCCCGCGATCGAGGCGACCCCGATGATGCGGCCGTTGTCGCGCACGACACCGGCGCTCAGGAGTTCGTCTGTGA
>JARICB010000194.1 GCA_029264225.1 Nocardioides sp.
GTGGCCGGTGGCGTGTGCACGTGGAGTGCGTGGACGCGTGGGTGATTGGTGAGGCGTGTCCGCATGGGAAGGCGTCTCGTTTGACGGCCTGATCCCAGCACCTCGAAATAGCCGGCGCCCCGGCCCACCGACAAGCGAGACCGAGGCGCACGAACTGGAAGGAATCCTCCCATGACGGAGATCAGCAACACCAGCAGCACCTTGGAGCAGCGCCCGACACTGCCCGGCAAGGTTGACGGGATCGTCGCACTCGACCCGTGCGTAATCCAGTGCCGATCGTGCGGCGTCACTCTCGAGCAGGACCGCCGCTCACTCGCGACGTTCATCCTCCTCTCGCGCTTTCGCTTCCACACGTGCCAGCCGGGCTCTGGGCGCATGTGCCCCACGTGCCTCGACGCCGTGATCGCTGCTTGCCCGAGCCGGAGGTGCAAGTCATGACTGCCCTCGACGCCCACATCCGCGAAACCGGCCCCGTCTACCAGCAACTCTGGGTAGCGCACATGATCGACAACGGCCTCAACTCGCCCCACATGATGCTCCTCGACGACGACCGTCTACGCCTCAGCCTCCACGACGAAGACGCCCCCCGCTGGGTCGCCTCGGTCGAGGCCATCAGCGAAACCGTCACCCCCCACGGCAAGGGCCACGAGCGCGTTGCCCTCGACGCCTACCTCCCCATGCTGCGGGTCCGTGTCCAGCTCTCGTACACCCGCCCCGTCGCTGTCCCGGCTGTAGCGCGTTTGACGGCGGTGACGTCATGATCGGCCTGACCCCCGCCGATGCGTTCGGCGTCGGCATCATCGCCGGGATCGCCCTCGCGCTCGCCGGGCTCGGCGTCATCGTCCTGGTCGAAGAGATCCGCACCGCCACCCGCGCCAGCCCCACGACCCCTGACGTGGAGGCCCTCGACGTCGACGACTGCGACGGCTGCAGCGCACCCCTCAACGACGACAACACCGCCAACACGTGCGGCGTCCACCGCCTCTGCCTCGACTGCACCAGCGACCCCCTCTTCTGGTCCTGCACCGGATGCCGCCACGCCCGCCACCAGGCCACCGACAGCGACGACGAGGTCTACGACTGGGCCACCACAGGAGGCATCCGATGATCCGTATCGGCCCCCGACCAGCCCCGCCCCTGGCGCCAGCCCCGGATCCGGTCCTGGTCGTCGCCGCGCACGGATGCCGCGACTGCGGCGCCGGGCCCGACACGACGTGCGACGAAGCCTGCCCCACCTACGCGGCCCTCGAAGCCGACTGGCTCTACGAGGCCCTCGACGCCCACGACGACTACGTCGCCAACACCTACCCGCACGAAAGGGGGTGGGTCGCATGAGTGACCCCACCCAGATGGAACAGAGCGGCCCGCTCCTCATCGACACCATCGCCCCAGGCCTCCCCGACGGGCGGCCCATGGACCACAAGGCCCAGGCGAAGAAGAAGGGCCGCGGCCCGATCCCGGCCCGCCAGGGCAACGGCTACTACGCCGACCACGCCACCGGCGACCGCCTCCGCTCCGTGACCACCATCCTCGGCGGCGGCGTTCCCAAGCCCGCGCTGATGTTCTGGGCCGGGAACATGTGCACCGACTCGGCGATCGAGAACCTCCCCGCCATGGTCGCTGCGTCACGGTTCCCCGAGCAGCTCGAGGAGTTGCGCCGTTGGATCCGCCGGGCGCACACCCGGAAGAAGGAAGAGCGGGCCGAGGTCGGGTCGCTGGTCCACAAGGTCATCGAGTCCCGGCTCCTGGGCACCGAGTTGCCGGCGTCGATCCAGATCGGGGAGACCGAATGGGCCACCGACGGGCCGGAGCTCGCGCCGTTCCTGGAGAACCTGATCCGGTTCGAGGAGGAGTGGAAGCCCCGTTGGACTGCCTCTGAGATGACGGTCGCCAACCCCGTTGATGGGTACGCCGGTCAGCTGGACTACATGATCGGTGGGGAGGGCCTGATCGGGGACATGCTCCGTGCCCGGGGGTATGTGGTGCCTGAGGGTGTCGACCTGATGGGTGACACGAAGACCGGCGGGGAGTTCGTCACTCCTGCATGTGGTGGGGAGCCGCGCCCGCGGATTCTGAGTTCGGGTCACGTGCACGGGGTCTACCCCGAGGCGGGCCTGCAGATGTCGGCCTATCGGCAGGCGAAGGTCTGCTGGCTCCGCGACGGGTCGAAGGTCGATATGCCTGCGACGGCTGAGGTCGGTGTGGTGTTGCACCTGCGGCCGGAGGGTTACAGGTTGTTCCCGGCGCGGTGTGGGGACCTGGAGTACTCGTACTTCCGTTACGCGCAGATGGTTGATGAGTGGTCGTCGCGGATTTCGTCGGCGAAGGCTGATGACCCGGTGATTGGTGACGCTCTGGTGTTGCCTGCTGCCGCCCAGGCGGTGGCGTGATGACCATCGAATTCAGAGACCCTCCTCCCCGTGTAGGCGGCGGGAAGTATGCGGCGGCTCGCGCAGCCCTCATCGAGAGATCAGGGGAGTGGGCGTTGATCGCCACCGTTCACGACGGCAACGCGCAATCAATGGCGGCCCGCATCCGTGGCTCAAAAGGCCCATGGGCTGGCCATGACTGGGAGGTCCAACTCGTGCGGATCTCCCTCGACATGGAGATGTACGTCCGACATGTGGGCCACCACGCCACCTCGGAAGGGGCGTCCTGAGATGCCCGTCTTCCACATCACCACCGACCGCCCCCGGATCCCAGCCGTCCGCCTCGCAGCCGACGACCTCATCGACCTCGGCGCACAAGTAGCCGCCTACCTCGCACGCCACCGCGTGCTGTCCCGCGCCGTGCCCTACGACGCCCAGGTCGGCGACACCCACGGAGCCATCCACCAAGACGGACTCCCCCGCCCCATCAACTTCACCATCCACAAGGAGTCCTGAACATGCCCATCCTCGACCTCCAAAAGCGTGCCCGCGAACTCGGCCGCATCCGCATCGGCCAAGTCGTCCCCACCAAAAACGGCAAGACCCGACCCGAGAAGCTCGACCGATTCCGCCTCACCTCCCACTCCAAACCCCTCCTCGAAAAGGTCGCCCAGCTCTACGGCGGCACCGTCGAATCCTGGGACCCCCAAGGCGGCGGAGCATCCGCCTGGGAGGTCGTCACCACCACCAGCCGACTCCCCATCATGGTGCCCCCGCAGCCCGTCTCACAGTGGTACGAATTCTGGACCGCCGGCGGCTGCAAGCACAGGTGCGACGGCCGCACCAACGTCCTCACCGACGAACTGTGCGACCCCGAGGACTACTCCCACAAGCAGGCACTCGAGCGTCCCACGACGCGGCTCAACGTTGTGCTGCGTGATGTCGAAGGTATCGGCGTGTGGCGTCTGGAGACCCACGGCTGGAACGCCGCGGTAGAGCTCCCCGACGCTGCGCAGTTCCTTGCCCAGGCTGGCGGGTACGTGAACGGGTGGGTCTCGCTCGAGCCTCGTACGTCGAAGGCGGAGGTTGCTGACCGGCAGAACGGTGGGACGAAGATCGAGACCCGGCACTTCATGGTGCCGATCATCGAGATTGACGTCACGCCGTCGGAGTTGATGGCTGGTCGTGGTCGTGTGCAGCCGGCCGAGCTCGGTGCCGGTGGCCCCGTGCCGGTGACTGCGTCTGAGGCTCCGGCGATCGAGGCTGCGAGGCCGGACTACCGGGGTGCAGCCAATAACGCGCTCGACCTGGACGCGATCCGGGACTTGTGGCGTCAGGCCCACGAGGCCGGTGACTTGGACGAGGAGTTGCAGGCGTATCTGACTGAGCGGGGTAACGCCCTCCAGGCTGCCCCTGCCCCTGCCCCTGCCCCTGCCGCCGATGCTGCGCCGGCTGCTGGGCCGGATGCGGACGCGGTGTGGCAGCAGATCCTCAAGGCCGGTGGCGAGCGGGGCATGTCGCTGCCCGACATCGAGGACGCGGTCGCTGGGTTCTTGTCCATCAGTTCGGCTGAGGCCTCTGGTGAGGAACTCGCCATGTACCTGACCGAGCTGACCCGGACGGCTGGTGCGGCATGAACGGCCCGCAGCACTACACCGAGGCCGAGGGACTCGCGGCTCAGGCACACACCGTCGACCCCGACTTCGCGGCCTACCTCCTCGCAAAGGCGCAGGTCCACGCGACCCTCGCCGTCGCAGCAGCCCCGGCTGGCCCCACTCTCGGCCAGCACGGAGTCCCCTCAGCCGAATGGTCGGAGGTCATCGCATGAAAATCATCAGCCTCACCGCCGAAAACGTGAAACGCCTCAAAGCCGTCGAAATCCACCCCGACGACACCATGCAGGTCATCACCGGCCGCAACGCCCAAGGCAAAACCAGCGTCCTCGACTCCATCTGGCTCGCACTCGGCGGCGGCACCGCAGCCCGCGAAAACCCCCGACCCATCCGCGACGGCCAGAACACCGCATCCGTCACCCTCAACCTCGGCGACCTCACCGTCACCCGCACATGGAAGGGCGACAAAACCACACTCGCCGTCACCTCAGCCGACGGCGCCAAACACTCCGGACCCCAAGGAGTCCTCGACGCACTCGTCGGCCGACTCTCCTTCGACCCACTCGCCTTCACCCGCCTCACCGCACGTGAACAGCGTGAAGCACTCCTCGACCTCGTCGACCTCGACGTCGACCTGACGGCCCTCGACACCGCCAGGAAGACCGAGTTCACCCAACGCACCGACATCGGCCGCCAGGTCAAAGCCCTCGGCGACATCCCCACCCCCGCCGCCGGTGTCCCCGAGGCCGAGGTCAGCGCCGGCGACCTCATCGACCAGATCAACGCCGCCGGCGCAGCATCCGAACAGCAGCGACAGGCAGCCGCCCGGGTGCAAGCCGCCAGCGCGACCGTCGAGCGGCTCGAGGCGGAACTGGCCGCGGCGCGGGTCGAGTTCGACGCCGCACGTAAGGCCCGTCTTGAGGGCCACCAGCAGCTGCCCGACGTGGCCGACCTGCGTCGTCGTCTCGACGATGTGGAGTCCACCAACCGGGCGGTGCGCGAGAACGCCGCACTGCGTGCCCGGCTGATCGAGCGTGACCGTCTGCAGTCGGCGTACGACGAGCACACCGCACAGATCGCCGCGTTGGACCAGCAGAAGGCTGACGCGCTCGCGGGGGCGTCGTTCCCCGTCGAGGGGCTGGGGTTTGACGACGACGGCGTGACGTACCAGGGCGTCCCGTTCGCGCAGGCCTCGTCGGCTGAGCAGATCCGCGTGTCGCTGGCGATGGCCATGAGTCTGAATCCGCGTCTGCGTGTGATCCGGATTCTTGATGGGTCGTTGTTGGATGCGGAGTCGTTGGCGTTGATCGGTGAGATGGCGTCGGCTGCGGATTTCCAGGTGTGGGTTGAGCGTGTTGCTGATGGCAGCGGGATGGGTGTTGTG
>JARICB010000449.1 GCA_029264225.1 Nocardioides sp.
GCGGTGGCGGGCTGGCTGGCAGCCCACACGAGCCCCGGGGTTCGCGTCGGCGTGGCCGTGCAGGGGTCGTGGCGCGCCGGCACCGGCGACGTCGTCTCGGTCGCACTGGCTGCGCAGGACGGTGCCGCGGCCTGGATCGACGTGAGCGAGATCAATCCCGAGGACGAAGCCGCCCTGGCTGGGTGGCTGGGCGACCCGGAGCGACCCAAACTGTTGCACGACGCCAAGGGACCGATCCTTGCGCTCGCCGCGCGCGGCTGGCGGCTCGAGGGCCTCGCAGTCGACACGGCGCTGGCGGCCTACCTGGTCCAGCCCGACCAGCGCTCCTACGACCTGGCCGACCTCACGCTGCGCTACCTCAAGCGCGAACTGCGTCAAGACACCAGCGATGTCGATCAGCTGAGTTTCGAGACCCTCGACGACAGCGGCACGACCGACGTCGCGATGTTGACTGCGCGCGCCATCCTCGACCTCGCCGAGACCCTCGACACGACCGTCGAGGAGCACGGCGGTACGTCGTTGTTGGCCGACGTCGAGCTGCCCCTGATCAGCACTCTGGTGCGGATGGAGCAGACCGGCATCGCCGTCGACACCGACTATCTCGAAGGCCTCGAGTCGGAGTTCGGCGACCAGGTCAAGGCGGCGGCTGCCGATGCCTACGCCGTGATCGGCAAGGAGATCAACCTCGGCTCACCCAAACAGCTCCAGGTGGTGCTCTTCGACGAGCTCGACATGCCCAAGACCAAGCGCACCAAGACCGGTTACACCACCGACGCCGACGCCCTTCAGTCGTTGTACGAGAAGACCGAGCACCCGTTCCTCCAGCACCTGCTGCGGCACCGTGACGTGATTCGGCTGCGTCAGACCGTCGAGGGGCTGCTCAAGACCGTCGCGTCCGACGGTCGCATCCACACGACGTACAACCAGATCATCGCCGCCACCGGGCGGCTCTCCAGTACCGACCCGAACCTGCAGAACATTCCGATCCGGACCGAGGCAGGGCGCCGGATCCGGGAAGGATTCGTCGTCGGGCAGGGCTACGAGTCGCTGATGACCGCCGACTACAGCCAGGTGGAGATGCGGATCATGGCCCACCTGTCCGAGGACGACCTGCTGATCGAGGCCTTCCGCTCGGGCCAGGACTTCCACTCGATCACGGCGGCCCGCGTCTTCGGTGTCGACGCCGACCAGGTCTCGATCGAGCAGCGCGCCAAGATCAAGGCGATGAACTATGGCCTCGCCTACGGCCTGTCGGCGTTCGGGCTCTCGCAGCAGCTGCGGATCGAGCCCGCCGAGGCCCGTGGACTGATCGAGGAGTACTTCGAGACCTTCGGTGGTATTCGTACCTACCTCGACGGCATCGTCGACGAGGCGCGCCGCTCGGGCTTCACCGAGACGATCATGGGCCGGCGCCGCTACCTCCCCGACCTGACCAGCGACAACCGGCAGCGTCGCGAGATGGCGGAGCGGATGGCTCTGAACGCGCCCATCCAGGGCTCGGCCGCCGACCTGATCAAGGTCGCCATGCTGGGTGTGGAGGCGGCGATCGCCGAGCAGGGGCTGCGCTCGCGCATGCTGCTCCAGGTGCACGACGAACTGGTCCTCGAGGTGCACCCCGGCGAGCGCGAACAACTCGAGGCGCTGGTCCGGGCCCAGATGGGCGGCGCCGCCGACCTCGCGGTGCCGCTCGACGTGTCGGTAGGCACCGGCCAGAGCTGGCACGAAGCCGCGCACTGAGTCGAACGCCGGCCGCAGTCCTGGGCCGGTGTCAGCCTCAGGCGATGACCGGCGCGGATTCCTCGACGTCAGGCGCGGAGTCGCGCAGGAACCACGCGCTGATCCCGAGCAGTACGACGAGGAGTGCTGCGTCGACGGCTACGACCGTGATGGCCAGCGAGAGCACGGAGTCGGCCGCCAGCCCGAAGCCGACCAACGCCGCCAGTGCTACCCATACGACGTAGACCGAGCGCTTGCCCTGCCGGGCCAACACTGAGTAGACGAGCAGTTGGATCATCGAGAGCAGGGTGCCGAGGATCGCGAAGATCCACAGCCAGGGCTCGATCTCGGAGTATTTCGCCCCACCCGCGAACAGGATCGCGACGCTGGACAGCAGCCAGGCCGCGAGGGCGCCTACGGCACCCAGGCTGGCCACCAGCGCCAGGCTGATCGTCAGCGCCTTGCGCCGTTCATTGCCGGTGGACATGGACGGGAAGGCGACGATCACCACGAACTGGGGCAGGAAGAGCATGGCCTTGGTCAGGATCAGCCCACCCGCATAGAGGCCGGCGTCGTGCCCGGACAAGATGTTGCGTGCCACGATGACGTCCACGCTGCTCAGGGCGAAGAACGCCAGCAATGCCTGGCCGTTGCGCACACTCTCCTTGAGCAGTTCCCTGCTCGTGTGCTCGGAGCCGAAGGGCGGGGCGTCCTCGGCGCCGGGACGCTCGTGACGCAGGGCCCACCACCCGACCAGGACCGGCGCCCAGAAGCAGATGGCGACGCCGACCAGACCCCAGAACTCCGTAGGTCGCCAGGCGAGGATCGCGCCACCGATGAACAATCGGGGAAGCCCTGACGCGAGGTAGAGAAGGCCCAGGGGAGCCCAGCGTCGTTCACCCTGGAGCAGTCCAGCCTGACCACCGACCAGGGTCATCGGCACCGCGGCCACTGCGATCACTATGGCCGTTGCGAGGTGATCGAGGTTGAGCAGACGCTGCGTAAGTGGGCTGAGCGCCAGCAGGATCAGCCCGACGGCCAGCGACGCCAGGTAGGCGACGCGCATGATTGAGCGCTCGATCTGAGCCACATGCTGCGGGTCGGCGGAGATCCGACGCGCTGCCGTGGCCTGGAGGCCCAGGGCGCCCACGCTGATGACGAGGATCAGGTTGAGGGAGGCCGCCAGCGCGCCGTACCCCGTAGTGCCCATGAGTTTGATGGCGACCAGGACGAATCCGTAGGTGGCGACGTTCATGACGCCCATCGAGATGGCGATGCCGGTGCTGCTGCTGGCGATCCGCAGCGCGGTGTCCCTGATACTCACAGGCGGGAGCCTAATAGTCGGGTGGCCACTACAGTCGGGCACCACCACAATCCCGCGCTGCGCGGGCGGGGCGCGGGAAGAGGAGTCGGAGCGGTGTCGGCAATGCGTTGGTGGGCTCCCGCCTTGTGGTCACTACTGCTGGCGGTGCTGATGCTGGGTGGTGCGCTCGGTCGCGGATACGTCCTGAGCTACGACATGGTCTGGGTGCCCGACCTCGCTCTCACCCCAGACGTGTGGGGCGTCGGTACGGCGCTGCCGCGGGCGGTGCCCTCGGACGCGGTCGTGGCCGTGCTCGACACAGTGATCCCCGGCATGCTGCTCCAGAAGTTGGTGCTGGTCGGCGCGCTGGTCGGGGCGGGCACCGGAGCCGCGGTGCTGGTCGGACGTCCATCGCTGGCCGTGCGGTTGGTCGCCGCCTCGCTGATGGTGTGGAACCCGTTCGTCGTCGAGCGACTGGTGATCGGCCACTGGCCGGTGCTGATCGGGTATGCCGTGCTGCCGTGGCTGCTCCTCGTGGTGCGGCGCTGGCAGGTCGGGGCGCGTCTGCCGGCGATGCTGCCGGTGCTGCTGGTGGTGGGCTCGCTCAGTGCCAGCACCGGGGTGGCCACCGCCGTGGCAGCGTTGGCTGGCGGGTGGCGTCGGGGGGAAGGGCGGCGCAACGCCACGTTGCTAGGTGTCCTGGGCGTGGCGAATCTGCCGTGGCTGGTGGCCGGACTCCTGCACGCCGCGGATGCCACGTCATCGGCCGCCGGTGCGCAGGTGTTCGCGACCAGCAACGAAGGGCTGTTGCCGGGGCCACTGGCCGCCTTGTCCCTGGGCGGCATCTGGAACCTCGACGTGGTGCCGCCGACCCGGCTCGGCTGGCTGGGAGTCGTCTCGCTGGTGCTCCTGGCAGTGTTGTTGCTGCTGGGTGCGCTGAGCCTGCGACGTACGCCACTGGACGGCTTGGCCGCACTGGCTACGTGCTGGGCCGTGGGCTGGGGTGTGGCGGTGGCCAGTTGGGCGGCACCGGAAGCGATCGGGTGGCTGGCCGAGCACCTTCCGGGTGGCGGTCTGCTGCGCGACGGGTCCCGGCTGCTTGCGCTCGCCGCACCGCTGACGGTGGTCCTTGCCGCCCGCGGAGCCGAGGTGTTGTTGGACCGACTGCCCGACCAGGCCACCCGGGTCATGGTCGGCGGGATGCTCGCGGTCGTGCCGGTGACGCTGATGCCCGACGCTGCCTTCGGTGCGGCAGGTCAGCTACAGGCGGTGTCCTACCCGACCGCTCTGGGTGAGGTGCGTGATGCGGTGCAGGGCGCGCCGCCCGGCGACGTCGTCGTGCTGCCCTTCACCAGCTACCGCGCACCGGAATGGAACGACCAGCACCCGGTGCTCGACCCGCTGCCACGGTGGCTGGGACGACAGACGATCAGCAACGACGAACTCTCCGTCAACGGCCGCCCCATGGCGGGTGAGGATCCGCGGGCCGCCGCGGTCGGCGCCGCACTCGACCTCCCCACCGCGGAGGGCCGGACTGAGGCGCTGGCCGGTCTCG
>JARICB010000346.1 GCA_029264225.1 Nocardioides sp.
GCACCGACTCGCGTGTGCGGCCCTACTTCATCCTCTACCCCGGCTCCGGCACACAGGGTCCTGACCCAGATGCCGCCGATCAGGCGATCGACCTCACCATGCCTTTCCAGGTCACTGCCGCTGCTGGCGACATCGACGACCTCCTCGCGCTCGTGGACCGCATCGACGCCCGCCTCCTGCGATGGACCCCGGTCCTGACGGTGCCGGACCCGACGATCGCGCTCGGCTACCTCCAGCGTCCGCCCGGGGTCCCCGCTACGGCACCAGTCCTCACCGACCTCAAGCACCAGCCCGCCCGCCTCTACACGCCCCTGCAGTACCAGCTCACCGCCACCACCTGACCCCGCCACCGGGGCGGGACCACATCAACCCAGGAGGACCCTCCGATGGCCAACATCCCAGCCCAGACCACTGCGGTCACGGGCACCACCCTCACCTCTGTCACCCCATCCGGTGGAGGCGACACCGTCCCCGTCGGCGCGCACGCCCTTGTCCGCAACGGCTCCGCGTCGGCGATCACCGTCACCATCGAGACCCCCGGCAACGACCGGTACGGACAGGCGCGCCCCGACATCGTCACCAGCGTCCCCGCCGCAGGGCTCGTCAAGTTCGGGCCCTTCGACCAGGACCTGGCCGACCCCATCACCGGGGTCGTGAAGCTCACGTGCTCGGCGACCGCGACGGTCGAGCTTCGGGTGGTGGCGTTCTGATGACCCGCTTCGTCGACGCCTACAACCCCGCGACCGGGATCAAGCAGTCCGTGCCTGAGCACTTCCTCGACGACCCCGTCCTGGGCCGGACGCTCCGCAAGACCCCATCGCAGCGTGCCCTCGACGGGGAGCTCGGCCCTGCACCCACCGTCGACTCGACCGTCCCGGAGATCCGGGCGTTCGCGCAGGCCGCTGACGTCGACGTCACAGGGCTGTCCCGCAAGGACGAGCTCCTCGCCGCGGTCCTCGCGGTCGTGGGCACCGAGCCACTGCCTGAACCCACACCGACCGGAGTCGTCGTGGACGTGATGCCTGAGGGCGACGTCGAGACCCCCGCCGGGGTGGACCCCACCAGCACGGACGGCACCCTGCCGGCCGACGAGACCCCGGCCGCCGGGGACAAGGAGTAACGAGATGCCCAAGTCACTGGCCGAAGGCCACATCAAGGTCGCGATCCTCACCACCAAGCCCGCCAACCCTGCCGCGCCGACGGTGGCCGAACTCAACAACGGCATCAATGCCGCCTGTCGGATCATGTTCTCCGACTGGTCGTGGAGTGCCACCGACTCCGACAAGGTCGACGAGAAGGCTTTGTGTGACAGGGGCAACGTCAACGCGTTCGGGGCCTCGAACTACTCGGCCGGGATGACGATCTTCCGGTACTTCAATGCCGGCACCGGTGCGGCCGACCCGGTCGAGGACTCCCTGTTCACCGCTACGAAGGCCAAGGGCACTTCGCTGTGGATCTACGAGCGGGAGACCGGGAAGCTCGAGTCCGCTCCGTGGGCCGCGAATGACGAGATCTCGTTGGGCGGTGAGGTCCTCTCCGACTCGCCGCAGAAGCCCAGCAATGGGGGCGGGTACATCAAGCGCCGTATCCCGCTGGAGCCGCAGTCGATGCACGAGAACATCACGGCCGCTGCCTGACGGCTCTTTGGACTGGGTGGTGGGTGGGGTGTCGAGGCCTGCCCACCACCCGCACGGATCTTCTCTCCTCGACGTTGCTCGGTACGACCACCTCGACACACACATCCTCGACAGGAGTCACTCATGAACGACATCTCACTCGGCGACGACCACGGCCAGCAGCACGAGCACGACGGGCACGACCCCGACGCACACCACACGCTCCCCGAGCCCGCCACACAGCTCAGCGTCGACGACGTCCTCGCCCAGGCGCGCCTCGTGGAACGCACCGCCTCCATCTGCCTGCGCGCAGACCTCCGCGCCGACCACGACCGCTACCTCGACGAAATCGCCACCCTCGTCACCCGCGACGGACAGATCATCGCCGCCGACAAAGAAGCCAGCCTCGACGCCCAAACCAACACGGCCCGCGCCCGCGAGCTCGCCGCGCTCCTCCAGCAGACCGAAGCCCAGATGCGGGCCTCCATGTGGCAGGTCCGGTTCCGGGCCATGGACGCCGACGAGTGGGCCGTCTTCTTCGAGCGGTGGTGGCCCAAAGCGAAGGGCGCTGACCTGACCGAGTTCCGTACCAAGATCGTCGCCGCCTGCGCGATCAACCCCGAACTCACGGAGGAGCAGGTCAAGGCGCTGCGGAAGAAGTTCAACAAGTCGCAGATGGACGCACTCGGCAACGCGGCGTACGACGCGTGCTCCGAGGGTGGCCTCGATGTCCCAAAATCGCGGAACTCCTGGGACAGCCTGACGCGGGAGTAGCCCGACACCAGATCAAAACCGCCAAGGGCCTCGGCCAAGGCGTGACCCTGTTTCTGGAGATGCGGCTCCCCACGGTGACGTACCTCTACGACGACCCCGAGCATCCCGACCGGGTCAGCGGGACTGTGACGTCGCCTGCCTTCACCCGCGAGGACAGGGCACTCCTACTGGGTCTGGAGATGTACGAGTCATCGCTATGCCAGTGCGGGTGGCCCATTCAGGTGGCCTGGCATTCGGAGATGGATGGCTACTTCGAGTCCGACCCCGTGGTCTGCCACGCCTGCACTGCAGCGCGTGGCAGCCAGGTCGCATACCCGGGGCGCGTACGTAACACCCGCCCGGATGGGACCCCGATGCCGCCGTTTGTGCCCGGGATGACCATCACCGCCCCTGATTCCCCTACGCGGGGGTCCTAGCTGATCGTGAGGTGAGCGCGCCGTGACGGAGTCCAGGTCTGTGGTGGTGCGGCTCTCTGCGGAGACCGCTCAGTACATCGCGGAGATGCAGAAGGCCGGCACGGTCGGTGCGGATGCGATGTCGAAGGTGCAGAAGTCTTCGATGTCGGCCGATCAGGCCCTCGACAAGGCCGGTGCCACTGCAGGGAAGATCGCGCTCGGGGCGACGGCTGCGTTGGGTGCTGTGGCGAAGGCGTCGATCGGGTGGGAGTCGGCGTGGGCTGGGGTCACGAAGACCGTCGACGGGTCCGACAAGCAGATGGCGTCCCTCGAGGACGGCCTGCGAGGCCTCGCCAAGACCCTCCCCGCGACGCACGACGAGATCGCGGGCGTCGCTGAGGCTGCCGGGCAGCTTGGTGTGGCGCGCGAGGACATCCTGGACTTCACGAAGACCATGATCGACCTGAGTGAGACCACGAAC
>JARICB010000353.1 GCA_029264225.1 Nocardioides sp.
GAGTACTACCCGGTGTCAGCCATCGCACCCGGCCCGGACGGAGCGCTGGACGTCGTGTTCGACGTGGCCAGCGAAGCATGGCTCCAGCAACTACTCTTCCGGGTGGCGCCCTACGCGTCGGTCATTGCACCACAAGATTTTGCCGAGTCGTTCACCGCCACCGCCCGTGCGGCGCTCAGCCTCTACAGGGACCCCGGCGTAGGATGAACCCAGAGATTCTCGCCCACCGACTTCTGGAGCACTTCATGGTCAACCCGCTGATTGGTATGCCGCAGGGTGCGGAGTGGCTCGTGATCCTGGTGATCGTGGTCCTCGTCTTCGGCGCGGCCAAGCTGCCCGAGCTCGCCCGCGGCACCGGGCAGGCGCTACGCATCTTCAAGTCCGAGACCAAGGGGCTGCGCGATGACGATGAGAAGCCGGTGCCGCCCGCGCCGACCGAGCTGAAGTCGACGGAGCTGCCCCCTGCACCCCAGGTGCCCCCGGCACCTCAGAGCGACACGCGGCCGCAGATCCACCCCGACAACCACACCGGCTGAGCCGGGTCGCCAGCACCGCACCACGTGAGTTTCGTCGGACGGTTCCTACGTCTCTACTCGGCCCAACCAGCTCATCCCGTCGGCGACGATGGCCGGATGGCGCTCGGTGACCATCTCAGGGAAGCCCGCGCCCGCATCCTGCGTGCGGGCACGATCCTGCTCATTGGTCTGATCGTGGCTCTCTACTTTCGCCACGAGCTCTACGACCTCGTCAGCGGTCCCTACAACCAGGCCCGAGAGCGACTTCCCGAGGGCACCACCGAGGCGACGACCAGCGGTGCGGCCGGCGGACTGATGCTGTGGCTGAAGCTGTGTGGCTTCACGTCCTTGGTCGCGACGGCGCCGTTCTGGCTGTATCAGATCTGGGCCTTCATCCTGCCCGGCCTGCACCCGAACGAGCGGAAGTGGTCGCGAGTCTTCGTGGCGATCGCGGGACCGTTGTTCCTGATCGGCATCGTGCTCGGCTACGTCACGCTGCCCAAGGGCCTCGAGGTGCTCATCGGCTTCAACCCGGAGGGGGTGGTGAACCTGGTCGACTTCAACGAATACCTCCAGTTCTTCACCCGCACGCTGCTCGTCTTCGGCCTCGCCTTCGAGATCCCGGTCTTCGTGGTGATGCTCAACCTGGCCGGCGTCGTGAAGGGCAAGACGCTGGCGGCGCATCGCCCCTGGATCATCGTCGGCATCTTCGTCTTCGCGGCCGTCGCCACCCCGTCGGCAGACCCCTTCACGATGACCTTCATGGCAGTGCCGATGGTGATTCTCTACTTCATCTCCGAGATCATCGCTCGCTGGAACGACCGTCGGCGCGCTGAACGGCAACTCAACGCTGGCCTGTCGCCCGACGAGGCCTCGCCTCTTTGACGAGCACGGATCTGGCACAGTGACCGCCATGGATCCCGCGCCGATTGTCGACGTCGATCCCTTCGACCTGCCCGAATGGCTCGGGATCGATGAGGTGGTCTGGCAGGCCGACGCAGGTCTGCGCACCAGCCACCGCGTCGCGGGTCGGCTCGTGTCCGCCGGCCACGATGACCTGGTCTGCGACCTGCTGGCGGTCGACGAAGCCTTCCCGGTGCCCGTCACCGATGACGATTCCCGGCATCGGGCGCACCAGTCCTGGCGGCACGGGCAGGTGCTGATCGGGTGCTACGGAGATCGGCTGACGCTCGCTGTGCCCGGCACTCGTTTCGACGCCGAGCAGGTGCTCGACCTCCTCATCCGGCTGAGCCGTGCGGTGGGGGGTTCACCCGAACGCATGGCTGCGCTACTCCGGATCGGTGTGGAGAACCAGAACCAGCGCTGAACCGGCCAGCCCGCTGGATAGGGTCGATCCATGTCCCGCGAGATCGCCTTCCTTACCAACCCCACCGCGGGCAACGGCAAGGGCCGTCGCTACCGCGATGCTGCCCTGACCCGACTGCGCGAGGGCGGACTCGTGGTCCGCAACCTCGAGGGGCGCGACGCCGACGAGGCGCTCGACCTGGCCCGGGCCTGTGTGGCCGACGGGGTCGAAGCCCTGGTGGTGTGCGGCGGGGACGGTCTCATCCACCTGGGCGTCCAGGCGGTCTCCACGACCGGGATCGCGCTGGGCGTGAT
This sequence comes from Nocardioides sp., assembly GCA_029264225.1. GTDB lineage: Bacteria > Actinomycetota > Actinomycetes > Propionibacteriales > Nocardioidaceae > Nocardioides. Next base: position 2,136 of record JARICB010000353.1, read on the forward strand.
CCCGGCCGGTAGCGGCAACGACGCCGCCCGCTACTTCGACCTGCCGCGCAAGGATCCGGTGGCGGCTGCAGACCGGATCATCGGCTCGCGGATCCGCACCGTCGACCTGGCCCGCTGTGGATCGCGTTACTTCCTGACCGTGCTGGCTGCCGGCTTCGACGCCCTCGTCAACGAACGTGCTAACGCCATGAGGTGGCCTCATGGCCAGATGCGTTACAACATCGCCACTCTGGCCGAACTCCGCACGTTTCGAGCCTTGCCGTTCACCCTTGATCTTGACGGCACACCACTGAGGCTCGACGCCATGCTGGTCGCCGTCGGCAACGGACCGTCCTATGGCGGTGGTCTGCGGATCACCGATGGGGCCCTGCTGGACGACGGCTTGCTCGACGTTGTCATCATCAAGGAGATGACCAAGCCGAAATTGATCCGGACCTTCCCCAAGCTCTTCTCGGGAGCTCACGTGCACGAGCCCGAATACCTCCACCACCGGGTCCGCTCGGTCACTCTCGCAGCGCCCGACGTCGTGGCCTACGCCGACGGCGAGCGGTTCGCGAAGTTGCCGGTGACGATCACCTGCGAGCCGGGTGCCTTGGCGGTCTACGCATGAACGACCACCCGGGCGCCGACCCGTCGAAGCAGTCCACGCAGTCCTCGCCTGCTGAGGCGTACGCCGCCTACGCCAGGAGGAAGGTGCACCCCGTCACGGCGGCCTTCGCCGACCTCTACGACTTCCCGCTCGACGACTTCCAGGTCCGGGCCTGCAAGGAGATCGAGGAGGGCCGCGGCGTACTCGTGGCAGCACCCACCGGCTCGGGCAAGACGATCGTCGGCGAGTTCGCCGTACATCTCGCCCTCGAGACCGGCCGCAAGTGCTTCTACACGACGCCCATCAAGGCGCTGTCCAACCAGAAGTACGCCGACCTGGTCGCCCGCTACGGCGCCGAGCAGGTGGGTCTGTTGACCGGCGACAACGTCGTCAACGGCGAGGCGCCGATCGTGGTGATGACCACCGAAGTGCTGCGCAACATGCTCTACGCCGGCTCCCAGACCCTGCTGGGGCTCGGCTTCGTGGTGATGGACGAGGTGCACTATCTCGCCGACCGGGCTCGCGGCGCTGTGTGGGAAGAAGTGATCATCCACCTGCCCGAGTCGGTGGCGCTCGTGTCGCTGTCTGCGACCGTCTCCAACGCGGAGGAGTTCGGCGAGTGGCTGGCCACGGTGCGCGGCGAGACCACCACGATCGTCGAGGAACGCCGCCCGGTGCCGTTGTTCCAACACGTCATGGTCGGACGCCGGCTGTTCGATCTGTTCGCCTCCTCCGACGTCGATGCCAGCGCTGGCTTCGTCAAGGAGGGCGCCCCCGTCAACGACGAGCTCGTGCGGATCGCCCGCGACGACTTCGCCAGCTCGCGGCTGATGCGCGATCGGCGCTCTGCCCGCAAGGGACACAGTGGCGCCTCGAAGAACCCACGTCAGCTCGGCAATGGACGGCGGGTGTGGATCCCGAGCCGGGTCGAGGTGCTCGAGCGGCTCGACCGGGAAGGGCTGTTGCCGGCCATCGTGTTCATCTTCAGCCGAGTGGGCTGCGACGCAGCGGTGACCCAAGCACTGTCGGCCAACGTGCGACTGACCACGACGGCCGAACGCGACGAGATCTTCAGTTACGTCGAGGAGCGATGCCGGCACCTCCCCGAGGACGACCTCCAGGTGCTGGGCTACCACGAGTTCCTCGACGGGCTGACCCGCGGCGTTGCCGCCCACCACGCCGGCATGTTGCCGACGTTCAAGCAATGCGTCGAGGTGCTGTTCCTCCGGGGTCTGGTCAAGGCGGTCTTCGCCACCGAGACGCTTGCCCTCGGCATCAACATGCCGGCCCGCACCGTGGTGATCGAGAAGCTCTCGAAGTGGAACGGTGAGACCCACGCCGCCATCACGCCGGGGGAGTACACCCAGCTCACCGGCCGTGCCGGGCGTCGAGGCCTCGACATCGAGGGCCACGGTGTCGTGCTCTGGCAGCCCGGCATGAATCCACGCGAGGTGGCCGGGCTGGCCTCCACCCGCACCTACCCGCTGCGGTCGTCGTTCCGCCCGTCCTACAACATGGCGGTCAACCTGGTGCACCAGTTCGGCCGCGAACGCTCACGCGAACTCCTGGAGCAGTCGTTCGCACAGTTCCAGGCCGACAAGGCGGTCGTCGGGATGGCTCGACAGCTGCACAAGGCGCAGGAGGCGCTCGACGGCTACGCCGAGGCTGCTACCTGTCACCAGGGCGACTTCATGGAGTACGCCGCGTTGCGCCGTCGCATCGCCGAGGTCGAGAAGGGCGCCGCCCGCGAACGACGTACTGATCGCCGACTCGAGGCCGCCGAATCCCTCTCCAAGCTCAAGCCTGGCGACGTCATCATGGTGCCGGCCGGGAAGTTCGCCGGCTACGCCGTGGTCATCGATCCCGGTATCAGCGGAGGGACGGAGCAGCGGCCCTACGTACTGACCATTGATCGGCAGGCCCGCCGGCTGGCGCCGATGGACTTCCCTACGCCGGTCGAGGCCATTACCCGGATGCGACTGCCGAAGTCGTTCAACGGGCGAAACCCGGCCATGCGCCGTGATCTTGCGACGGCCCTACGCTCCAAGACCCATCACCTCTCCACACCGCCCGTCCGTCGCAGCGAGCGCAGCAACTCCTTCGCCGAGTCACCGGTGGACCGGGAGATCGCGGAGCTACGCACCCAGCTCAAGACCCATCCGTGCCACCAGTGCCCCGAACGGGAGGATCACGCTCGGTGGTCGGAGCGCTGGTTCAAGCTCTCGCGCGACGCAGAAACGCTCAAACGCCGCGTCGAGTCACGCACCAACACGGTGGCCCGCATCTTCGACCGGGTGTGCACCGTGCTCACTGCTCTGGGCTACCTCGAGGGTGACTCGGTGACCGAGCGCGGGCGACACCTGATGCGGATCTATACCGACATGGATCTGGTCGCGGCCGAGTCGTTGCGCGAGGGTCTCTGGGACGACCTGACTCCCTCCGAGCTGGCGGCCGTGTTGTCGGCGCTGGTCTACGAGGCGCGTCGCGCCGACGATGCGTCGGCTCCGAAGATGCCGAGCGGTCGCGTGCAAGCCGCGCTCGTGGAGACCGTGCGGGTCTGGGGTCAGCT
>JARICB010000357.1 GCA_029264225.1 Nocardioides sp.
CGGGACCAACCTGGCCCGGATGACCGTCAGCCTGATGTTCAACGCGATCGCCGACACGATCCCCGACATCAGCCTGGTCTCCGACCCGCGTCGCCTGCGCCACTCGTGGATCAACGGCATCAAGGAGATGCAGGTCAAGTACAACTGACCTGGATCGTCGGTTGACTCAGATCGTCGCCAGCGCGAGGAGCGAGACTCCCGCGGTGGCGACGATCTCACCGATACCGAGACGTTTCGGCGACCAGCCCAACTGTGGGACGACGGCCGCCCGCACGGCCAACACCCCGAAGAGGACGCCCAGCGGCCACGAAAGCCAGGTCACCAGGCCCGCGGCCACCAGGTGGAAGCCGACACTGAGGGCCAGGAAGGCCGCGTTGTTGCGTTCGCGGATCGCGCTCTTGACATAGAAGACGGTGCCCAAGAAGTAGAGCCCCAGCACGGTCGCGAGTGCCCACCCCCGCGCATCGAGGGTGCCCGTCCCGGCGTTGTAGGCCACTACCGTCATCAGGCAGGAGCCGATGACGGTCGTCAGTCCCGCCAGCAGTTCGCGATCCTGACGTGCGGCGGCGGCGCCCAGGCCGACCCCCAGTGGGACGGCGAACGCCGGGACCCACCACAGCAGGCGGGGCTCGAGTGCCGCCACGACCAAGCCGAGCAGCGCCGCCGTGACCGTGTAGACGCGGACGGGAGGCCAGTAGCGGGGGCGGCGTCGAGCCTTGAGCCACAGCGACGTCGCGAAGAACGCGAAGTAGCCGACGATCCAGAAGGTCGCCAGAGGTAGGTGTACCCAGGTCGGTCCGCCAGCGATGCTGCCGACGAGCAGGGGAGCGATCAACATCGCCCAGGCGCCGTGCTGGTTGGGCACCCACCCGGGGCTGCGCCTACTCATCGGTGTCAGTTGGTGCGGGCGGTGAGCACGACGGGGCCGTTCTCGGTGATGGCGACCGTGTGCTCCATATGGGCACCGCGGGAGCCATCCAGGCTGCGCAGGGTCCAGCCATCGGGGTCAGTCACGACCTGGTTGCCCGTATGGAGGAACCACGGCTCGATGGCGATCACCAGGCCGGGCTTGAGCGGGATCCCCCGACCGTGCTTGCCGTCGTTGGGCAGATGCGGCTCCTCGTGCATGGTCCGGCCGACGCCGTGGCCGCCGAAGTCGAGGTTGATCCCCAGTTCCGCCTCACGAGCCACCTGACCGATGGCGTAGCCAATGTCTCCGAGTCGCCCGCCGGGCTGGGCGGCGGCGATGCCGGCCTGAAGTGCCCGGTCGGTCACCTCGATCAGGTGCAGGTCCTCGGTTCTCGGTGTGCCTACAACCACCGACAGCGCCGAGTCGCAGACCCAGCCGTCCACCGAGACGGCGAAGTCGAGGCTGACCAGATCGCCGTCGCGGAGCCGGTAGTCGTGGGGGAGACCGTGCAGCACGGCGTCGTTGACCGACGTACAGATGACCTTGCCGAAGGGGGAGGCGCCGAAGGAGGGGTGGTAGTCGAGATAGCAGGACTCGGCGCCGCGCTCGCGGATCATCGCGTGCGCAATCTCGTCGATCTCGAGCAGGCTGGTTCCGACATCGACGACGCCCGCCAAGTAGGTCAGCACGTCCGCCACGAAGCGTCCCGCGGGACGCATCTCTTCGATCTGGGCGGGGCTACGAAGCTCGATCACCTGCTCATCCTAGGTGTGGCCGGTCTAGCCGGGTGGTGGCTCCGCGCCAACGACCCACATCGCGAAGAACTGCGAGCCGCCACCGTAGGCGTGCCCGAGCGCACGCCGGGCGCCGTCGACCTGGTGCTCGCCGGCCCGTCCCCGCACCTGGAGGGCAGCCTCGGCGAACCGAAGCATCCCGGAGGCGCCGATCGGGTTGGAGGACAGTACGCCGCCGCTCATGTTGACCGGCAGGTCGCCGCCCAGGGCCGTGACGCCGGCCTCGGAGAGCCGCCAGCCGCTGCCCTCCTCGGCGAAACCAAGATTCTCCAGCCACATCGGCTCGAACCAGGAGAACGGCACGTAGATCTCCGCACAGTCGATCTCGCGTCGCGGGTCGGTAATCCCCGCCTGCTTCCAGAGTTGGGCGGCAGCGTCACGGCCCGCCCGCGGATTGACCTGGTCGCGCTCGGAGGCAGTCGTCGGCTCCGACCGCATGGCCGTGGCGTGGATCCACGCCGGCGAATCGATCGACGCCGCGGTGTCGGCGTCGGCGATCACCAGCGCGCACGCGCCATCCGAGGACGGGCACGTCTCGTCGTAGCGGATCGGGTCCCAGAGCATCTGACTGGCGAGCACCGACTCCACGGTGGTGCCGGGGTTCTTGAGGTGCGCGTAGGGATTCTTGAGCGCGTTCTGCCGGTCCTTGGCAGCAACGATGGCCCCGATGTTGCTGGGGGCGCCGGAGCGACGGATGTAGGACCGTACGTGCGGCGCGAAGTAGCCGCCGGCACCGGCGTGCACCGGCATGATGAACGGCACCGGAACCGACAGCGCCCACATCGCGTTGGATTCCGACTGCTTCTCGAACGCCACGCTCAGCACCCGCTTGTGGACCCCGGACTGCACCAGGCTGGCCGCGACGATGGCGGTCGAGCCGCCGACTGAACCGGCGGTGTGCACGCGCAGCAGCGGCTTGCCCACTGCGCCGATGGCCTCGGCCAGGAAGAGTTCGGGCATCATCACGCCCTCGAAGAGGTCGGGCGCCTTGCCGACCACGACCGCGTCGATGTCGTCGAAGGTCATGTCGGCGTCGACGAGCGCCCGGTCGATGGCTTCGCGACACAGGCCGGCCATCGAGACGTCCTCGCGCTTGGCGCGGTGGTGGGTCTGGCCGATGCCGACCACCGCTGCGGGCTGCTTGCTCACAGGTTCGACTCCGAACTCATCGTGCAGACAAGGTTCTGCTGGAGGACCGGCCCACTGGTGGCGTGGCCGAGGGCGGAGTCGGCGCTGCCGTCCCAGATGCGCCGGGCCGCTTCGCCGATCCGGTTCAGGCCGGCGGTGAACAACGGGTTGCTGGTCAGCGCTCCGCCACTCGGGTTGATCACCACGTCCGGGCCCAGTTCGAGGGCGGTGCGCAGGATCAACTCCTGGTGGCTGAAGGGCGCATGGAGTTCGGCGACCTGTACGCCCGTGGTGCCGGCCGCCCGCGCCGATCGGCGTGCGGAGGCCGACGTGGTCAGGTCGCGGGCCCCGAGGTGCAGGGGGTCGATGTGGTGGGCGATGCCGGTAATCCAGGCAGGGCGATCGCTGGCAGCGCGAGCCCGGTCGTCGGCGGCCAGCACGATCGCAGCGGCCCCGTCGGAGACGGGCGCAATGTCGTGCTTGCGCAACGGATCGGCGTACAACGCCCGGTCGAGGAGCTGCTCGACACTCGAGCCACCCCTGCGCACCGCGTGTTCGTTGGACTCGGCGTCGCTCAGTGAGCGCTGCGCGACCTCTGCCAGCGCCTTCTCGTCCCAGAGACCGGCGTCGAGGCCGAGCCGGGCCTGGAGCGCGGCGATGGAGACCGTGTCGGGCCACAGTGGCGTCATCGTGTAGGGGTCGAGCTGGAGTGCGAGGGTGCGCCGCAGGGTGCTCGCACTCGCCTTGCCGAAGCCGTAGACGATGGCGGTGTCGATCTCGCCGGTCCGGATCTTCAACCAGGCCTCGTAGAGCGCCCACGCGGCGTCCATCTCGACGTGCGACTCGTTGACCGGCGGCAGCGCGCCGATCGCGTCCACCGCGGAGACGAAGGAGAACGACCGGCCGGCGAGGTAGTCGCTGGACCCCGAGCACCAGAAGCCGATGTCATGACGGGTGAAGCCGGTCTGGTCGTAGCACTCCTGGAAGATCGGCACGAGCAGCTCAACGCAGGTAGGGGAGCCGTCGAACTCCTTCATCTGTCGCTGGGCGAAGCCGACCACGGCAACATCGCGCGTCACAGGTGCCTCCGATAGGTCTCATAGTCCGCATCGGGCTCGCCGGTCGGCCGGAAGTGCGCGATGTTCTCGATGGTGGTGCCCCACTCCTCGCGCGGTCTCCAGACGGCCTCGACCCGCATCCCCATCCGCACCTCGTCGGCCGCGATTCCCTGCACCAGGTGCTGGATCGCGATGTCGGCGCCGTCGAGCAACACGTAGGCAGCCACGTAGGGAGGTGCGATCTTCTGGCCGAGGAAGGGCACGTTGACGATGCAGAACGTGGTCACGGTGCCGGTATGCGCCAGCTCGACCGCGTCCATGGTCGGCACGCCGTCGACCGGGCAGGCGCCGCGCGGCGGCACGTAGACGTGATGGCAGACCGGGCAGCGTTGGCCGATGATCCGGCCCTGCGCCAGGGCGGAGAAGAAGGCCGATTCCTCGGGTGAGGCGGCGTAGAGGTAATCCAGCGAGACCGGAGTGACGATGCCCGTCACGGGCGTGCTCTGGGAGCGTGGCCTCGGCGCTTCTCGCACCTCCACCTCCGCTTCCACACACGCGATGTCGGTAATGGCGCCCGTGCGCTCGTCGGCCCAACGGACGCTGACGCGCATCCCGGTCCGGATGGAGCCGTAGTCGGCATCGAGGGCGAGCAACATGGGCGCGTCAGCACCGTCAAAGGTGACCAGCGCCCACGCGAACGGCCGATCGAAGGGCTGGCCGAGGACCGGTTCGGGCACCCACGTCCAACTGGTGAGCACCCCTCCGGGGCCCACTGGCACGAAGTCGGTGGTCGCCTGATGGGTGACCGGGTCGTACTCCAGGGGTGGAACGAGCACCGCACCACTCGACGTACGGCCGCCGACGATGACGCGGTCACGCAGGCACGAGAAGAAGTTGCCTAGCACCGGGCCGGTCGAGCGGGTGTAGTCGAAGGCCACGGTCACAGGTTGGGACAGCGTGCGAGACATGGCGGAAGTGAAACACGTTCTAGAAATGCCAGCAAGGGATCTGAGACAGTGGCCGCATGAAACTGGGATTGCAACTGGGATATTGGGGCGCACAGCCACCGGCTGGGGTCGGCGAGCTGGTCGCCGCGGCCGAGGAGGCCGGATTCGACGCGGTGTTCACCGCGGAAGCCTGGGGCTCCGACGCCTTCACGCCGCTCGCGTGGTGGGGCCGGGAGACGTCGCGGCTACGACTAGGAACCTCGATCGTGCAGATGAGCGGACGCACCCCGACCTCGATCGCGATGCACGCCCTGACCCTGGACCACCTCTGCGGTGGTCGGGTCATTCTTGGCATGGGAGTGAGCGGGCCGCAGGTCGTCGAGGGCTGGTACGGCGTGCCGTTCGCCAAGCCCCTGGCGCGCACCCGCGAGGTGGTCTCGATCATCCGGCAGGTGCTCGAGCGTTCCGGGCCGGTGACCAATGGGGGGCCGCACTACCCGCTTCCGCTGAACACCGCCGAGGCCACCGGACTCGGGAAGCCGCTCAAGTCGATCGTGCACCCCCTGCGTGCCGAGCTCCCGATCTGGCTCGGAGCCGAAGGCCCGAAGAACGTCGCCCAGACCGCCGAGATCGCCGACGGCTGGATTCCGATCTTCTACACGCCCTCCTCCGCTGCGATGTATCAGCCCTGGCTCGACGAGGGGTTCGCCCGACCAGGTGCCCGCCACACCCGAGAGACCTTTGAGATCGCTGCCACCTGCCACCTCCAGATCACCTCGGGCGCGCAGGAGTCGCAGGCCGTGGTGGAGGCACTGAAGCCGATGATCGCTCTCTATATGGGAGGTATGGGCGCCAAGGAGGCCAACTACCACAAGCAGGTCTTCGAACGGATGGGCTACGTCGAGCTCTCCAACGAGGTGCAGAGCCTCTTCCTGGCCGGTCGCCGGGACGAGGCGTCAGCGCTGATCCCCGACGAGCTGGTCAACGACATGCACATCATCGGCACGGCCGAGGAGGTGCGGGAGAAGGTGGCCGCATGGGCTGCCACCGGCGTGACGACGCTGTTGCTCTCGTGCCAGACGCCCGAAGAGATCCGGACGATCGCCGCAGTGCTGGCATGAGCGACGACCTCCGCACCCCGGTCCACAACGGGCACCTGATGGCGGCCGCGCTGAAGCGGCATCGTGACCAGCCGGTCATGCACCTGGGGGAGACCACGCTCACCGGCGGTGAGACAGCGGCCGAGATCAGCCGTTACGTCCAGGCCTTCGAGACCCTAGGTGCCGCCTCCGGACAGGGAGCGGCGCTGCTCGCGCTGAATCGACCGGAGGTGCTCTTCATCCTCGGTGCCGGTCAGACGCAGGGGTATCGCCGCACCAGCTTGCACCCCCTGGGCAGCCTCGACGACCACGCCTACGTCATCAACGACGCCGAGATCACGACGCTGATCATCGACCCGGTGCCGATGTTCGTGGAACGGGCCCTGGGCCTGCTCGAGAAGTGCCCCGGGCTGCGACAGGTGCTGACCATCGGGCCGGTGCCTACACAGCTCCAGCATGTCGGCGTCGACCTCGCGGCCACCGCAGCGGCGTACGACGCGCAGCCTCTCAGTGCCGTGACGTTGCCCTCCGACCACGTCATCTCCATTACCTATACCGGCGGCACGACCGGCCGGCCCAAGGGCGTGATCGGCACGACGGGCGCGATGAACGCGATGAGTCAGATCCAGCTGGCCGAATGGGAGTGGCCGGAGAACCCACGATTCCTGATGTGTACGCCGCTGAGCCACGCCGGCGCCGCCTTCTTCGTGCCGACGGTCATCCGGGGCGGCTCCCTGTTCGTGCTGGCGAAGTTCGAGGCGGGCGACGTACTTCGGGCCATCGAGGAGCACCGGATCAGTGCCACGATGCTGGTGCCGTCGATGCTTTATGCGCTGCTCGACCACCCGGACAGCCACACCCGCGACCTCAGCAGCCTCGAGACCGTCTACTACGGCGCGTCGGCGATCAACCCGACGAGGCTGGCGGAGGCGATCGAACGGTTCGGACCGATCTTCGCCCAGTACTACGGGCAGTCCGAGGCGCCGATGGCCATTACCTACCTGGCCAAGGCCGACCATGACCTCGCCCGTCCTGAACGACTGAGCAGCTGTGGGCGACCCAGCGCCTTCCTGAGGACCGCGCTGCTGGGGGAGGACGGCACCCAGGTGGCGGTCGGTGAGCCGGGCGAGATCTGCGTCGCCGGGCCGCTGCTGGCGGCCGGCTACTGGAAGCTACCGGAGGCAACGGCCGAGACGTTCCGCGACGGCTGGATGCGTACCGGTGACGTGGCGCGCGAGGACGACGACGGCTTCTGGTACATCGTGGACCGGACCAAGGACATGATCGTGACCGGCGGCTTCAACGTCTTCCCCCGTGAAGTCGAAGACGTGATCGCTGGGCACCCCGCGGTCTCGCAGGTGGCGGTGATCGGCACTCCGGACGAGAAGTGGGGCGAGGCGGTGACGGCCCTGGTCGTGCCCCGCCCCGGCGTCGACCTCACGGCCGAGGTCATCGCGCAGATCCAGCAGGTCGTCAAGGACGCCAAGGGTGCGGTGCAGGCCCCGAAGCAGGTGCTGGAGGTTGACGCCATCCCGCTGACGAGCCTGGGCAAGCCGGACAAGAAGGTGCTTCGCGCCCGATTCTGGACGGCGGATCGCCGGGTGGGGTGATCCCGCCCCCGCCGGCTTGTGGAGGTTGTGGGTGGTTACAGTCAATGATTTACTGGAAACACCCACAACCACCCACTCTCGGGCAGCGCTCGAGCGGCCAGCCCCGCGCGGCCCCACCCGCGGTGCCGGCGGGG
>JARICB010000448.1 GCA_029264225.1 Nocardioides sp.
AGCACCCGGTGGTGGCGCTGGCCGGCGCCACCGGCTCGGGTAAGTCGTCGCTGTTCAACGCCCTGACCGAGCTGGAGCTCTCCGCCGTCGGTGTCCGGCGCCCCACGACGTCGTGGGCGACCGCTTGCGTGTGGGGCAAGGAAGGTGCCGAGGAACTACTTGAATGGCTCGGCATCCCCGCCCGCCACCAGGTGACGCGTGACTCCATGCTGTCCACCGGCCGCGAGGACAACGCGCTCCAGGGCGTGGTCCTCCTCGACCTGCCCGACCACGATTCGACCGAGGTCTCCCACCACCTCGAGGTCGACCGACTGGTCCGGCTCGCCGACATGTTCGTGTGGGTCCTGGACCCGCAGAAGTACGCCGACGCGGCGATCCACGACCGCTACCTGGCGCCGCTGGCCTCCCACAAGGACGTCATGATGGTCGTCCTCAACCAGATCGACACCGTCCCGGAGGCGCGCCGCGAGGGCATGCTCGACGACGTACGCCGCCTGCTCGCGGCCGATGGTCTCGAGGGTGTCCCGGTCCTGGGGATCAGCGCCCGTCAGGGCTGGGGGATCGACGACCTCAAGTCGCAGATCGCCAAGCGGGTGACCCAGAAGTTGGCGACCCGTACCAGGTTGGCCGCCGACGTACGCGCAGCGGCCCAACGGTTGCAAGCAGCCTCCGGCTCCGGTTCCACGCCGTCGTTGCCCAAGGAGCGAGTCGTTGCCCTCGACGATGCCTTCGCCGACGCAGCGGGCGTCCCGACCGTCGTCCGGGCCGTGGAGGTATCGACCCGGCTGCGAGCCAACCGGGCGACCGGCTGGCCGGTGACGGCATGGTTCTCCAGGCTCAAACCTGACCCGCTGAAGCGTCTCCACCTTGACCTCGGCGCCGCTGGCAAGCAACTCACCGGCACCGCGCGGACCTCGGTCCCGCAAGCATCGGGAGTGCAGAAGGCCCGGGTCGACACCGAAGTGCGTGCCCTGGCCGACCAGGTGGCCGGCGGGATGGAACAGCCGTGGGTCACCTCCATCCGTGAGGCGTCGGTCTCCCGGCTGCCCGACCTCGGCGACCGCCTCGACAAGGCAGTGGCCGGCACCGATCTGGGTGCCGAACGGCTCCCCGCCTGGGCGGGCCTGGTTCGGGCCCTGCAGTGGGTGCTGATCATCGCCGCCGTCGTCGGTGGAGCGTGGTTGGGACTGCTGGCGTTCGGCTCCTATGCCAGGTTGCCTGAGCCGCCCACACCGGAACTCATCGGCTTCCCCGTTCCTACCCTGCTGTTGCTGGGAGGCATCGGGCTCGGCGTGCTGTTGGCCCTGGTGTGTCGGGTGCTGGTCGTGCTCACCGCACGGCGCCGCGCGAGCGCTGCCGACAAGCGGCTGCGTGAGGCCATCTCCGAGGTGTCTGCCGAGCTCGTGGTCGAGCCGATCCGGGCCGAACTCGATGCCTACGAGCGGGTTCGTGAAGGCCTGAAGGTCGCGCTCAAGTAGCAACGCCCGGGAGTGGACCACCGCACGTGCACAGGTCAGGCCTGTGCGTTGGTCCTCCACAGGAGTCCTCGCCGTACCCGAGAGTTGTCCGTGGGTGGTCGCACTCTGGAGGTCGAGGGCGGACTCGCCGTTCTCGCTTCGAGGAAGGCACTCCATGAACGACACCTACATCACCCTCACCGGCTGGGTGGGCACCGACGTCTCGGTCCACGACGTGGCGGGCGGCCAGCAGGTTGCCAACTTTCGGGTCGCGAGCACTACCCGACGTCTGCGCAACAACGAATGGGTCGACGTCAACACGACCTGGTATCAGATCAAGGCGTGGCGCCGGCTGGCTGAGCACGTGGCCGCGTCGATCCGTCGCGGTGACCCGGTGGTGGTGCACGGTCGGCTGGAGGCCAACGTGTGGACCACGGAGGATGGCAAGACCAACACCCAGTTGGTCGTCACCGCAACCTCGGTCGGTCACGACTTGTCGCAGGGCACTGCCGCCTTCACCAAACCGGCTCGGGCCGACGCCCTCGCATCGAACCCGACGGCACCGAGCCCCGCGGTGCAGTCGGCCGATCCCTGGTCGGTGCCAGTCGCCGAGCCCCTGCCGGCGAGCGCGGCTGGGGAGCCCACCTCGCAGGCACCCACCCCGGGGGCAGCGGCCCCAGCATCGGTAGGCGAGGTGGACGCGGCCTGACTCGGGTGATGACCAGGATGCGGGCGCCGCCTGCCCGACGTGGTCGGCGCCGGGCAGGTCGCAAGGTCTGCCAGTTATCGACGGAGGCCCCGTTCACCGTAGGGTCGGGCTCATGGCTGACTACGTTTTTACCCTGCGCAACGTGCGTAAGGCTCACGGTGACAAGGTCGTTCTCGACAACGTCACTCTCTCATTCCTGCACGGCGCCAAGATCGGGGTCGTCGGCCCCAACGGCACCGGCAAGTCCTCGCTGCTCAAGATCATGGCTGGCCTCGACCACCCCAACAACGGCGACGCGATCCTCGACCCCGACGCCACCGTCGGCATGCTCCAGCAGGAGCCGCCGCTCAGCGAGGGCAAGACGGTCCTGGAGAGCGTGGAGGAGGCCGTCGGCGAGATCAAGGGCAAGCTCAACCGCTACAACGAGATCTCCGAGCTGATGGCCGACCCGGACGCCGATTTCGACACGTTGCTCGCCGAGATGGGCGACCTGCAGACCGACCTCGACCACGCAAACGCGTGGGACCTCGACAGTCGTCTCGATCAGGCAATGGACGCGCTGCGCTGCCCGCGGCCCGACACCCTGGTCGACAACCTCTCCGGTGGTGAACGCCGCCGAGTGGCCCTGTGCAAGTTGCTGCTCCAGCAGCCGACGCTGCTGCTCCTCGACGAGCCCACCAACCACCTCGACGCCGAGTCGGTGCAGTGGCTCGAGGGGCACCTGGCGACCTACCCCGGCGCCGTGCTGGCCATTACTCACGACCGGTACTTCCTCGACAATGTCGCCGAGTGGATCCTCGAACTCGACCGGGGCAAGGCCCACGGTTACGAGGGCAACTACACCAAGTACCTCGAGACCAAGAAGGACCGTCTCAAGATCGAGGGCCAGAAGGACGTCAAGCGCGCCAAGGCGCTCGAGCGTGAGCTCGAATGGGTGCGCTCCAACGCCAAGGCCCGCCAGACGAAGAGCAAGTCGCGGCTGGCGCGCTATGAAGAGATGGCCAACGAAGCCGACCGGATGCGCAAGATCGACACCTCCGAGATCAACATCCCTGCGGGGCCCCGGCTGGGTGACATCGTGCTGGAGGCCGAGAAGCTCGACAAGGGCTTCGAGGGTCGCACGCTGATGCACAACCTCAACTTCTCGCTGCCACGTGCCGGCATCGTCGGCGTGATCGGCCCGAACGGTGTCGGTAAGACGACGCTGTTCCGGATGATCACCGGCGAGGAGCAGCCCGACGAGGGCCGGATGACCGTAGGGCAGACCGTGAAGCTGTCCTACGTCGACCAGAGCCGCGGTGGCATCGACCCGCAGAAGAACGTGTGGGAGGTCGTCTCGGATGGACTCGACTTCATCAAGGTCGCCAACTTCGAGATGAACTCGCGTGCCTACGTCGCCTCGTTCGGCTTCAAGGGCCCCGACCAGCAGAAGAAGGCCGGGGTGCTCTCCGGTGGTGAGCGCAACCGTCTCAACCTCGCGCTCACCCTCAAGATGGGCGGCAACCTGCTGCTCCTCGACGAGCCCACCAACGACCTCGACGTCGAGACGCTCTCCTCGCTGGAGGACGCCCTCCTGGACTTCCCCGGGTGTGCTGTGGTCACCTCGCACGACCGGTGGTTCCTGGACCGGGTCGCGACCCACATCCTGGCCTGGGAAGGCGACGACGAGGACCCGGCCAAGTGGTTCTGGTTCGAGGGCAACTTCGCCGCCTACGAGGAGAACAAGATCGAGCGTCTCGGCGCCGATGCGGCCCGCCCGCACCGGGTCACGCACCGCCGTCTGACCCGAGACTGACCCCCAGCTGACCTCAGCAGTGAAAGAACCGCCACCCCGACTCAGACTGTCGTGGTGGCGGTTCTTTCGCTTCCGCGCGTGTTGCTCAGCGCAGTTCCATCTCCGGGTGTCCGACGACCAACTTGTCGGCCACGGCGTTCATCACCCGACCGAGGGCCGCGAAGTCCGCTGGCTCGACCGCGTCGACTACACAGCTCCGGACTCCGGCTACGTGCACGGGAGCGGCCTGCTGGAGCAGTTCGAGGCCCTGGGGGGTCAGCGTCGCGACGATGCCGCGACCGTCCTCGGGAGTGGCGGCGCGTTGGACGTAGCCGGCCTTCTCCATGCGCTCGACCGTGTGGGTCACTCGGCTGCGGGAGTGGCCCAGGGCGTCGGCGAGCTGCGCCATCCGCATGGTGGCACCCGGTCGTTCCGAGAGGCGGACGAGGATCTCGTATTCGGCCAGCGAGATTCCACAGGCATCGCGCAGGTCGTCATCGAGCCGGTCCATGAGCAGGGTCATCCCCATGACGAGGGCACGCCACGAACGCTGTTGTGATTCGTCGAGCCAGCGCGGCTCTGGAGACGTGCTCATGTGCGGTGCCCCCCATGGTGGCAGTTGTCGTGGCAACCGATGACCCCGCGAGGGTGATCAGCCGCGCTCGGTGGAGACAGTGAACGCGTGGACCCGGCGACGACGTCGCCGGGTCCACGCGTTCAAGGATGCTGCTGGATCAGCTCAGACGCTCGAGGATCATGGCCATGCCCTGGCCGCCGCCGACGCACATCGTGATCAGGCCGGTCGACTTGTCGTGCCAGTCGAGACTGTTGATCATGGTGTTCTGCAGGCGGGCGCCGGTCATACCGAACGGGTGACCGACTGCGATGGCGCCACCGTTGACGTTGAGGCGGTCCAGGTCGATGCCGAGGTCCTGGTAGGACGGCACGACCTGGGCAGCGAACGCTTCGTTGATCTCGACGAGGTCGATGTCGCCGATGCTCATGTTGGCGTACTTGAGGGCGTTCTTGGTGGCCTCGACCGGGCCGAGGCCCATGATCTCGGGGGACAGCCCGGAGACGCCGGTCGACACGATCCGGGCGAGCGGCTTGAGGCCGAGTTCCTTGGCCTTGGTGTCGGACATGACCACCACGGCGGCGGCCCCGTCGTTGAGGGCGCAGCAGTTGCCGGCCGTGACGACGCCGTCAGGGCGGAACACCGGCTTGAGGGACGAGATCGCCTCGTAGGTGACGCCGGCGCGCGGGCCGTCGTACTTGGTTACTACGGTGCCGTCGGCCAGCGTGATCGGGGTGATCTCGCGCTCCCA
The DNA here is from genome assembly GCA_029264225.1 of Nocardioides sp. Lineage (GTDB taxonomy): Bacteria > Actinomycetota > Actinomycetes > Propionibacteriales > Nocardioidaceae > Nocardioides. Next base: position 5,266 of record JARICB010000448.1, read on the forward strand.
GAAGCCGTTGTTGATGGCCGTCTCCGCGAGGTTCTGCGAGCGAACCGCGAACTCGTCGAGCTCCTTGCGGTCCAGTCCACGCATCCGCGCGACGTTCTCGGCCGTCTGGCCCATGGCGATGTAGATGTCGGGGAGCAGGCCGTCCTCGCGGGGGTCGTGCCAGTCCTTGCCGCCCTCGGCGTATCCCTCGGTGCGCTTGGCCGCGTCTTCGAAGAGCGGGTTGCGGGTGCCGGGGATGTGGTCGGAGGTGCCCTTGGAGAAGCGGGACACGGTCTCGACGCCGGCCGAGATGAAGATGTCACCCTCGCCGGCCTTGATGGCATGGAAGGCCATCCGGCTGGTCTGCACCGAGGAGGAGCAGTAGCGGGTGACGGTGGTGCCGGGGATCTCGTAGCCCAGGAGCGTGGAGACGATGCGCGCCATGTTGTTGCCGGCCTCGCCACCGGGGAGACCGCAGCCGAGGATCAGGTCCTCGATCGTGGCGGGGTCGAGGCCGGGGATCTTGTCCAGGGCAGCCTGCACCACGAGCGCGGTGAGATCGTCGGGCCGGAAGTCCTTGAGGGACCCCTTGTTGGCGCGGCCGATGGGGGAACGCGCTGTGGAAACAATCACTGCCTCGGGCATAGAAACTCCGATTCTCAAACGACTGGTGGGGGTGTTGCGCCAGCCAGCCTAGCCTCGTTCGTCTGCCCGACGACGTGGTCCTCGGTGTGGCCTTGCTCATGATGGCGGGCGGGCCTCGACGAGGGAGCCGAACAGCAGGTCGAGGCTGCCGCTCACGAAGTCGGCCCGCTCGTGTTCAGGGCGCAGCAGGGCGGCGATCAGTACGCCGTCGACGGCGGCCAAGATCGTGGTGCCGACGCCGGTGGCGTGGGTGCGTCCATCGAGGTCGAGGATGTTGTCGACGATCGTGACCAGTGCTGCCCGGGATTCGCTCAGCGCCGCCGCCAGTTCGGGGTCGCGGGCCGCGGCGAGGGTCAGTTCCAGACGTGCGGTGAGCAGGTGCGGTTCGGCCAGCCAGCGCTGGAACGTCGAGGCGGTCGCGGCCACCGCATGGTCGTGGTCCCCGGGCCGCTGCGCCAGTACGGCGGCGAGGGCCTCGACATCGACGCTCAACTGCCACGCGACGTACTGCGCCATGGCGCTGGTGAGCGCGCTGCGGGAGCGGTAGTAGGCCGAGCTCGAGCCTTGGGGCAGGCCGCTCTCACGATCGATTGCTCGGTGCGTCAGGCCACGCCAGCCCAGTGCGGCCAGCACCGCGACGGCACCGTCGAGGATCTCGCGGCGGCGGGGGGAGAGGTCCAGGGGAGCGGGCATGGTGACTCAGGACACTACCGCCGCACTTGTCCGACCGTGGCAGGCGGCATAGGTTCTACGGGTGTAGAGAGTCTACAGCCGTAGGAAGGGCTCGCTATGACCTTCGAACTGATCAACATCACCCCCTTCGCCATCGCCTTCATCGTGATCGCGGCTCTCGCCGTGCTGCTCGCCGTCGGAGCCATCTCGGAGTTCCTGTTCAGCAACCACTCGGTGCGAGTGGCTCGTCACGAGTCCATCCCGACCTACTACGGCCAGCTGCTCGGCGCCCACTGAGCCCACCGGTCGCCCGCGAGTGGTGCCGTAGCCGGCCTCTGAGACGATTCACGGATGCGCCACCTCTATCAGTGCCCCATGCGCTGGGCCGACCTCGACCTGCTCGGCCACGTCAACAATGTCGTGTACGTCGACTACCTGCAGGAAGCGCGCGTGGACATGATGCGCACCCACGCTCCGAGGACCCGCAGTCCGCGCGATGTCCCGGCCGATAGTCCCTCCGACGGGATCGTGGTGGTGCGGCACGAGGTCACGTATCTGACGCCGTTGGCCTTCCGGTTCCGACCGATCAGCATCGAGTGCTGGGTCACTGAGATCCGGGCCGCGTCCTTCACGATGGCCTACGAGGTCTTCGATGAGACGCCGCAGGGACGGGTGGTCCACCTCCGGGCCAGCACCGTGCTGACGCCCTACGTGTTCGCAACCGAGTCGCCGCGACGGTTGAGCCCCGAGGAGAAGTTGGCCCTGGCGCCCTTCCTTGAAGAGTCACCGCCGGCCTCGGCGGCGATCGCGCCGGTCACGCCCTGGAAGCCGGGCCACTATCCTCTGCACGTGCGGTTCTCCGACGTCGACATCTACGGCCACGTCAACAACGTCAAGTACTTCGAGTACTTCCAAGAGGCGCGGATTCCGATGATGGAGCGGCTCGTGGCCGACATTCCCGGGGCCGACGGATTCCACGTCGTGGTGGCGCAGACCGATGTCGACTACAAGGTGCCGATCCTGTTCCGGCTCGATCCCTATGACGTCCACTCGCACATCACCCATGTCGGGCGGAAGTCGTTCACGATCGAGTCGGAGATTCGCGACGGCGACGTCGTGCTCTCCCGGGCCCGCGTCGTGCTCGTCGTCTTCGACGCCGCCACCCAGCGCTCGGTCGAGCCGCCGGAGGCCTTCCGCGAAGCGATGCGCCGGATCGTCAGCGGCTGATCGCTGACGGGTGGGCCTACTCGGCGGTGTTCACCATGAACTTCGCCGCGTGCCTCACGTAGGTCCAGAACTGCTCGTCCTGCTCCGGTGTCAACGCGGCGCGGTCCAGCCCGGCGCGGAAGTGGAAGAGCCACCGCTCCGCGGACTCCGGGGTGACGGCGAACGGCGCGTGCCGCATCCGCAGGCGAGGGTGGCCGCGGGTCTCGGAGTAGGTGGCGGGGCCGCCCCAGTACTGCATAAGGAACAGCGAGAACCGGTCCTCGGCCGGGCCGAGGTCCTCCTCCGGATAGAGCGGGCGCAGGATCTCGTCCTCTGCCACGCCCTCGTAGAACGTGTGCACGATCGCCCGGATGGTCGCCTCGCCGCCGATCTGATCGTAAAAGGTGCTCGTCATGCTCACCGGGCCATTGTGTCGTGTGCTCGAGGCAGGTCAGGCCCCGGGTGTGGCCGGCTCGGGGGTGAATGGCTCGCGTTGCTGGACCACCAGTTGGGGCATCGGGATCTCGATGCCCTCGTCGTCGAAGCGGGCCTTGATCCGTTCGCGCATCTCCCTGGCCACCGCCCACTGCTCCAGTGGTGCGGTCTTGAGGGTGACGCGGACCGTGACGCCGTCGACCCCGAGTTGTTCCACCCCCCACACCTCTGGTTCCTCGATCACCACGGCCTTGAACGCCTCGTCCTCCCACAGTTCGTGGGCAACGTCTTGGAGCACTCGGCGGATCCGGGCCAGATCCTCGCGGTAGCCGACCTTGACGTCCAGCACCGTTCGCGCCCAGTTCTGGCTCATGTTGCCCACCCGGACGATCTCCCCGTTGGGGACGTACCAGACGGTGCCGTTGACGTCACGGAGTCGGGTCACTCGCAGGCTGACCGCTTCGACGGTTCCGTTGGCCTCGCCGAGGTCGACGACGTCGCCTACGCCGTACTGGTCCTCGAAGATCATGAAGATGCCGGAGAGGAAGTCCTTGACCAGGCTCTGGGCCCCGAAGCCGAAGGCCACGCCGATGATCCCGGCGCTGGCGATGATGGGACCGATGTTGGCGCCCAGCTCGCTGAGCATCATCGTGACGGTCACCGCGAAGACGACGCCCGTCACGATGGACTTCAGCAAGGTGCCCATGGTCTGGGCACGCTGAACGCGTCGACCAGCGCCGGTTGCCTCCGCCCTGGCGAGTACGTCGCCCATGCGGCCGCCCATGACCGCCCGGGTGACGCGGCCGGGGAGGACACCGACCGATGCTCGTCGTACGACACGGTCGACCATGCGGTGCAACAACCAGCGGACCACCACACCCAGCAAAGCCAACCCGATCAGGGCCAGCGGCTTGCCGAGGAACCAGTCGGAGGAGGTGGCGAGCTGCTGGTTGCCGGTCTCCTCGTAGACCCACTGGCAGATGGCCTCGCCTTCAGTACAGGAATCAGAGAGCGAAAGCATGCCCGCCAGTATGGCGACTCGACACTCGAACCCAAGCAGCCCGGCCCGTTTCCGTCAGGCTTCGCAGCAGATTCCCAGTCGGCACACAGGTCGGGGGATCCGAGTGTGAGCGAGTCGACCCCGGCCACGAGGTGGGTTCGAGCAGAGATGCCGATAGCGTGTCACTTGTGAACACGTCCGCGACCTCCGCCTCCGTCCGGTTTGCCGCCCGCACGAGCCTGCCCCTTGCTGCGCTCGGTCTTGCGCTCATTGCTGCTCCTGCGCATGCCGATGCGGCCCTAGGCTGGTCAGAAGCTCCCGAGGTCAACAACCTGCATGCGCTGCTGCTGCTCGTCGCGATCCCGCTGCTGATCTTCGTGGTGATCGCCCTCGCCGTCTATGTTCCACCTATGGTGCGTGGTGAGAGCGTCTCCCCGGTCACCGGTGAAGACGAGTGGTTCGGCGGCCCGCGTCAGGGCACGAAGGAACTGCCGGCCGGCGACCACGCTGCCGAGTCGAGCGAGACCGGCGGCGCTCGTGGCACCTGGTGACCTGACCGCGCGCGAGCGGGCCGACATCGACAAGACGATCCGCACCGCCGAGGAGATGAGCCGCTTCGAGTTCTCCGTCTTCATCGGCGCCACCGAGGGCGACTCGCGCAACTATGCCGAGAAGTTGCACGCGTCGCTGGTGGCACCGGCCATGAGTGTGCTTGTGCTGGTGGACCCGTCGGCGCGACTGATCGAGGTCGTCACCGGTTCCGAGGTGTGCCGTCGTCTCACCGATCGCGAGGTCGAGTTGTCGGTCCTCGCCATGAAGTCCGACTTTGCTCACGACGACCTTGTCGGTGGACTCCGCCGCGGCATCTCCATGCTCGGTGAGCACGCCCGGCCGCAGAAGACCCTCCACGCCGAGGTCTGAGCGGCCGAGTCGGGTTTACTGCCCGTCGCGCTCCGCTGCGGCGAGGGCGCGCAGGATGTCGGCGCGGGCCTCGCGGACGTAGCGCACCGCGCCCTTGGGGGCATCCGGGTAGTCGCCCAGCCACTGGTCGAGGCGGGCAACCACCTCGGGGGAGCCCACCGCGAGCGGGAAGCCATACTCCAGCACCACTGACGCCTTGTGGAAGCCGAGGGTGTCGATGACGTCGTGGGCGGCGTCGAGATACTTCTCGACGTAGGGCGCCACGACCTCGTCCTGGTCGGAACGGAAGATGGACAAGACCATCTCCCGGGACGTCTCGTTGGCCGTGGCGGGGTCGTGGATGGCAGCCCAGCCAGCGGCCTTCGCCTCTGCGGTGGGCTGCGCCACTCGTGCCGCGGACGCCTTCTCCATGCCGGAGATCGTGTTGTCGCGCGCCAACTCGGCCTGGATCTCGGCTTCGCCGAAACGTCCCGCCCTGCACAACGAGGCGATCAAGGTCCAGCGCAGGTCTTGGTCGACGGCGAGCCCCTCAACGACGAACGATCCGTCGAGGATGCCAGCGAGGTCGTCGAGAGCGTCCTCGCTGCGAGCGGCTGCGGCGAAGCTGCGGGCAAAGGTCAGTTGGTGGTCGCTGCCGGGTGCGGCCTCGAGCATCAGACGACGTATGCCTTGCTCCCACTCGGCCTTGAGTTGGTCTCGTCCGGCCGGGTGGGAGTAACGGTTGACCGCCATGGCAGCCATCGACGGGATGCGAGTGACGCCCCAGGAGTCGGTCTCGGAGCCGATGTTGGCCAGCACGAGCCTGGTCCAGTCGGTGCTGGCCATCTCGGCGTCTCGGGTCATGTCCCAGGCGGCCCCCCAGACCAGGGCGCGGGCAAGTGAGTCCTCGACCTGGGCCAGACCGGCGATCGCGGTGGCGAGGGAGCGCTCGTCGAGACGGATCTTGGCGTAGGCGTGGTCCTCGTCGTTGAGCAGCAGCAGTGCGGGTTGCGCAGTTCCTACCAGGGCGCCGATCTCGGTGCTGGCACCCTCGACATCCACCTCGAGGTATTCGCGGCGTACCAACCGGCCGTTGGCGTCGGCGTCGTAGAGGCCGATCCCGAGACGGTGACGGCGCAGCGTGGGCCAGTCGGGGTCGGCACTTTGGAGCACCGAGAACGAGGCGTAGTTGCCGTCGGCGTCGAGCTCGAAGGCAGGGCTCAACGTGTTGACCCCTGCGGTCTGGAGCCATTCGTGCGCCCAGTCGTCCAGTTCGCGGCCCGACGACTTCTCCAGGGCACTCAGCAGGTCGGAGAACTCGGTGTTGCCGAACGCGTGGTCCTTGAAGTATTGGCGGATGCCATCGACGAACGCGTCGAGGCCGACCCAGGCGACCAGCTGCTTGAGCACCGAGGCGCCCTTGGCGTAGGTGATCATGTCGAAGTTGACCTCGACCGCGTGCAGGTCGACGTTGTCGGCCGCGATCGGGTGGGTGGAGGGAAGTTGGTCGGCGCGGTAGCCGGTCTGCTTGCGGGCGTTGGCGAAGCCGGTCCAGGCCTCGGTGTATTCGGTAGCTTCGGCCTCGCACCAGTAGCAGGCCCACTCGGCGAACGACTCGTTGAGCCACAGGTCGTCCCACCACCGCATGGTGACCAGGTTGCCGAACCACATGTGGGCCATCTCGTGGGTGATGACCGAGGCGCGGAACTCGAAGAACGAGCGCGGCTGGCGCGACGCGGGCAGGTATTCGTCGCGCAGCGTGACGCAGGCGGCGTTCTCCATGGCGCCCATGTTGTATTCGGGCACGTAGAGCTGGTCGTACTTGTGGAACGGGTAGGGGTAGTCGAACTTCTCCTCGAAGAACTCGAAGCTCTGCTTGGTCAGCTCGACCAGCACATCGGTGTCCATGTGCTCCACCAGCGACTGCCGGCAGAAGTGCCCGAGCGGGATCTCACCGAACTTGCCGACATAGGTGTCGAACTCGCCGTGGTATTCGCCGGCCACGATCGCGGTGATGTAGGTCGACATCCGCTCGGTCGGCGCGAAGTTCCACACAGAGGTCGAGTCATCGATGACTCTCGGCTCCGGGGTCGGTGAGACGGACACGACCACCCAGTGCGAGGGCGCGGTCACGTTGAAGGTGAAGACCGATTTCAGGTCGGGTTGTTCGAAGGTGGTGAAGACCCGCCGAGCGTCGGGCACCTCGAACTGGCTGTAGAGGTAGACCCGGTCGTCCGCGGGATCGACGAACCGGTGCAGGCCCTCACCGGTGTTGGAGTAGGCACACTCGGCGCTCACCACCAAGGTGTTGGTGGCCGCGAGGTCGGTGAGCTCGATGCGCGAGTCGACGTAGGCCGTCGCGGGGTCGAGGCTGCGCCCGTTGAGGGTGATCGTGCGCACGGTGGGTGCCACCAGGTCGGCGAACGTCGAGGAGCCTGGCTCGCGGCAGGTGAACTCGAGGGTGGTCGTCGAATCGAACGTGGTGTCCGCGCCGGTGAGGTCGAGATCGACGGTGTAGGAGGTGACGTCCAGGAGAGCTGCACGAGCGGCAGCCTCGTCCCGCGTGAGGTTCGTTCCAGGCATGTCGGCCATCCAACCACTCCGGGTGGAGGAATGGATCCGCGGCTGTGGTGTTGTCTCTCGCATGACCCACACAGAATTCTGGTTCGACCCGCTGTGCCCCTTCGCCTGGATCACTTCCCGGTGGATCCTGAGGTGGAGAAGGAACGCGACATCGACGTCACCTGGCATGTGATGTCGCTGGCCTACCTGAACAAGGACAAGGACATCCCCGATGACTACCGGGCGATGCTCGCGCCTGCCAGGGGCCCGGTCCGCGTCTGCATCGCCGCGGAGGAGCGCCACGGGAACGAGCGTCTGCTCGACATCTACACCGCCATGG
>JARICB010000028.1 GCA_029264225.1 Nocardioides sp.
GTGACGGGAAGGTCCCAGCCCGCCCCCTCGCAGACGGCAACAGCCGTCTGGGCGTGACGCTTCATCGCCCCACCCACCAGCACGTCGGGACGGAGCCCACGCGCGGCGAGTGCCCGACCCAGCACCCTGGACTGCTCAGTGCCCAGGTCGGAGAGCTGGTCGTAGTCGTCGGCGCCCCACGAGGCCTGCCCGTGGCGCACCAGCAGGATCCGGCTCACCGGTGGAGCACCTCGGTAATCCTCGTCTCGACCTGGCGCACGGCCTCACCGAACAAGCCGTACATCTCGTTGGTGGTCTGGCCGTGGAAGAACCGGTAGTAGATCTGCTGCGCGATCGCGGCCAGCCGGAAGAGGCCGAACACCTCGTAGAAGCGCCACTGCTCGGGGTTGATAGTGAAACCCATCCGTTCGCAGTAGTGGGCCACGAACTCGTCGCGGGTCAGCATCCCGGGCAGGTGCGTCGGCACTCGCCGCAACATCTTGAATGCTTCGCTGTCGTCGGCCTGCACCCAGTAGGCCATCGAGCCGGCGACGTCCATGAGCGGGTCGCCGAGAGTGGCCATCTCCCAGTCGAGGATGGCCACGATGCGGGTGACGTCGTCGGGGGAGAACACCAGGTTGTCGAGCTTGTAGTCGTTGTGGATCACACAGGTGGCGATGTCGTCGGGCTGGTTGTCGCCCAGCCACTCCATGACGTCTTCGAAGTCGGGCACGTCGTCGGTGTGGGCGTTGCGGTAGCGCGCAGTCCAACCCTCCACCTGCCGACCTACGTAGCCGGCGCCCTTGCCGCGCTCGCCCAGCCCCGATGCCGCGGGACCCACCGAGTGGAGCTCGACGAGCACGTCGACGGCGTTGAGACACAACGCACGGGCCTGCTCCGGCGACAGCGGCACGTCCGCGGGCCACTCGCTGCGCGGGATGATCCCCTCGATGCGTTCCATCACGTAGAAGTCGGCGCCGAGCACGCTCTGGTCGTCGCAGAACCCGATCATTTCGGCCACGTAGGGAAACACCGGCGCCAGCGACTGTTGGATGGTGAACTCGCGGCGCATGTCGTGTGCCCCCTTGGCCTTCGTTCCGCGTGGTGGACGGCGCAGGATCACCTCGCGGGTCGGGTAGCGCAGCAGGAAGGTCAGGTTGGAGGCACCACCGGAGAACTGGCGCACCTCGGGCGAGCCGTCCAGGCCGGTGGCGTCACTGGCGTGGAGGCGCAGCCACTGCGCCACCGCGTCGACGTCGAAGGCATCTTCCGTGCGCACCGCACGGGCACCGCTGACCTCACTCATGAGCGGCGCCGTCGAGTTTGCGGGCCTGGGCGCGCATCACCTGGTCGTAGCCGGGTCGGTCTGTCCACTTGAGGAGGTAAGCAGAGCGGGCCGCCTCATCGGGGACGATCATCTCGTCTCCGGCGTCCATCCCGGCCAGTACGGCGGCGGCGACGTCGTCGGCGCTCACCGCGGAGTTCTCGATGAGGTGCGCCATCAGGGTGCCGACGGCCTCGTCGTTGCCCTGCATCGACTCCACCAGGTTGGTGCGGAAGTAGGAGGGGCAGACCACGCTGGCGCGGACGCCGTAGGCAGCAAGCTCGTGTGAGCAGGTCTCGGTGAAGGCCACCACGGCTGCCTTGACCGCGTTGTAAGAGCCCATTCCCGCCGGGTGGACGAGCCCGGCGAGCGAGGCGATGTTGACGATGTGGCCCGCGTGCTGGTCCTTGAACATCGGCGTGAAGGTCTGGACGCCGCGCACCGCGCCGAACAGGTTGATCTCGGTGATCCAGCGCCACTCATCCAGGGAACAGCGCTCGATCCGCCCACCCCCCGCCACTCCCGCGTTGTTGACCAGCACGTCGAGGCCGCCCCAACGCTGCTGCACCGTGGTCAGCGCAGCAGACCAGTCAGCATCCGAGGTGATGTCGAGCGCCTCGATGCCCGTTCCGCCCACCCGGTCGGTGGCGAGCACGTCGTCACCGCGAGCACGGAACGCCGTCGTCAGCGCCGCGCCCAGCCCGGATGCGGCGCCGGTGACCAGCACCCGACGGGTCACTGGTGCTTTCCCAGCTCGATCTTGGCGATCACGTTGCGGTGCACCTCATCCGGCCCGTCGGCCAGCCGCAACGAGCGCGCACCGACGTAGGCAGCGGCGAGCGGGAAGTCGTCGGTCATGCCGGCGCCACCGTGCAGCTGGATGGCCATGTCGATCACGTCGAGGGCCATCCGGGGCACCTCGACCTTGATCTCGCTGACGGCCGAGATGGCCTCCCTCGACAAGCCTTGGTCGAGCAGCCACGCCGCATGCAGCACCAGTAGTCGGGAGCGGTTGATCGCGATCCGGGCATCCGCGATGCGTTCCCGGTTGCCGCCGAGGCTGGCGATGGGTTTGCCGAACGCCTTGCGGGACAGGGCACGGGCACAGGCCAGGTCGAGGGCGTGCTCGGCCAACCCGATGGCTCGCATGCAGTGGTGCACCCGGCCCGGCCCGAGTCGGCCCTGGGCGATCTCAAAGGCGCGGCCCTCGCCGAGCAGGATGTTTCCCACCGGCACCCGGACGTTGTCGAAGGACACCTCGCCGTGCCCGAGCGGCTCGTCGTAGTAGCCCATGGTGGTGAGCATCCGGTCGACCGTGACGCCAGGACTGTCGCGCGGGACCAGCACCATCGTGTGTCGCGAGTGTCGATCGGCATCGGGGTTGGTGAGCCCCATGAAGACCAAGATCTTGCAGTCCGGGTTGCCGAGCCCGGTCGAGAACCACTTGCGGCCGTTGATGAGCACCTCGTCGCCGTCGACGACCGCGGTGGCGGCCATGGTGGTCGCATCTGAGGAGGCCACCTCCGGCTCGGTCATGCAGAACGCGCTACGGATCTCACCGCGCAGCAGTGGTTCGAGCCACTGGCTACGCTGGTCGGCGGTGCCGTAGCGCAGCAGCACCTCCATGTTGCCGGTGTCGGGGGCGTTGGAGTTGAAGATCAACGGCGCCACGAACGAGGCGCCCATCGCTTCGGCGAGCGGCGCGTAGTCGGTGTTGGTCAGACCCTCGCCGCCGTCGGTGCCGAAGTCGGCGGCATAGGAGCCGGCGTGCTCGGCGGGCAGGAAGAGGTTCCACAGACCCTGCGCCCGTGCTTTTGCCTGGAGTTCGCGGATGAGTGGGTGCGGGGTCCAGTTGTCGCCGCCACTCTCACGCTGGGCCTTGATGTGTTGGTGTATCTGCTCCTCGACCGGGTCGATCTCGGTCTCGACGAAGGCACGTACTCGAGCCAGCAGATCGGCCGCTCGCGGGGACAGAGAGAAATCCATGGTGCGAGCCTACGCAGAGGCGCTCAGCGGGCTCGGCCTTTTTTCGTCTTCGCGATGACCGTGAACTTCTGCTTGTCGTCGCGGGCCTTGCCCCCACAGGCCGATTCGGTTTTGAGCCCGCACCGGAAGCGGGTGGAGACGTTGGCGATCGACACCGTCACGACCGACACCGTGGCCAGGCTGAAAGGGATGACGACGCTCGCCCGGCCGCTCCTGGTGAAGCTCAGCCGTCGGACCCTGATGGTGTCGTCGCTGTGGTGAATCAGCACCCGGGCTGCCGGGCTGAGCGCGCGACGGGGGCCACGCACACTGACCCGTAGCCGCCACTTGCGTCCAGCGAGGTCGGCTCCCGGCTGGACCCGGACGGACTCGGAGCTGAGGTGGTCGATTCGGATCGCCTGCCGGTGAGCGGGGGTGGCCCGGTCGAGGGTGACGTCTGCGAGTGGCTTCGGGTCGGCATACTCCGCGACGCCCGGAGCTTCCTCGTAGGAGCGGCTCGGCATCGTGTTGGCGGCCGCGAAGTCGGC
>JARICB010000029.1 GCA_029264225.1 Nocardioides sp.
CGGCGTACGCCGGGCCGCTCGGGTCGGCGCGAGCGGGTGATCGCATCCCAGGTGTCGACGTCGACGACCTCGTCGTTACCGGGGTCGGCCGCCGGCACCACACCCGCACGGGGCGCCTGCAGGATGGCCAGCGCTCGGTCCAGGATGTCGGCGATGTCCTCGGGTGCGACGACGGCGTCGATGATGCCGCGTGCGTAGAGGTTCTCGCTGGTCTGTACGTCGGCGGGGAAGTCCTTGCCGTAGAGCGCGGAGTAGACCCGCGGCCCGAGGAAGCCGACGAGGGCACCGGGCTCGGCGACCGTGACATGGCCCAAGGAGCCCCACGACGCCATCACCCCGCCCGTGGTCGGGTTGCGCAGATAGACCAGGTAGGGCAGGCCAGCGCCACGGTGGGCGGCGACGACGGCAGAGATCCGCACCATCTGCACGAAGGCCGGGGTGCCCTCCTGCATCCGGGTGCCGCCGGAGACGGGCGCAGCGAGCAGCGGCAGGCCCTCTCGGGTGGCGCGCTCCACGGCGGCGACCACCCGGTCGGCGCTGTCGCGGCCGATGGAACCGGCCAGGAAGCGAAACTCCCCGAGCAGGATGGCGACCCGGCGACCACGGATCCGGCCCTCGCCGGTGATCACAGCCTCGTCGGTGCCGGCCTTCTCAGTGGCGGCGGCCAACACCGCGGCGTACTCCTCGCTGATGCCCTCGCGCACAGGCGCCTCGTCCCACGAGATCCAGGAGTCGGAGTCAAGGACGAGATCGATGAAATCGCTGGAGTCGAGGCGGGTCATGGCGCCATGATGCCCTGCGTCAGGAACCCTGGGACAGCAGCCCGACAGGGGGTGTCTTTCCACCCATGATCCAGGCATCGAAGAACGCAGTCAGTTCCAGCCCGGTCTGCTGCTCCCAGAAGGCGTAGACGTCGTCGCGACTGACCGAGGCGTTGTCGTGCTCGCTCAGCCAGGCGCTGGCGATCGCGAAGAAGTCGTCGTCTCCGAGCTCAACACGCAGTTCGTTCCACATCAGTGCCGGGGGGTAGTAGACGTTGCCCTCGCCGAACTCCGCGGCGCTGAAGGCGCCGGGCGGGCCGTGCTGGTCGCGCAGTTCCTGGTCCTCGGCCCGCCAACTCCGCAGTGCGTCTTCGACGGGTTGGCCCTGGTGCTCGGAGTCCCACAGCGCTTGCATCAGCATCGTCATGCCCTCGTTGAGCCACATGTCGCTCCAGTCGGCGGGGGTGACCTGGTCGCCGTACCACTGGTGGACGAGCTCGTGCACGATCACCGGGGCCGACCGGACGTAGTCGTTGTCGCCGATCGTGACCAGCGTCTGTGTCTCCATCGCCGACTGGGAGTCGGTGGCCACGATGCCGGCCGAGCTGAACGGGTAGGGCCCCAGCCGCGCCTCGATCCAGTCGATCGCCTCGCCCCCGACCCGCATCGAATCCAGCACCTGCCCCCGACCGCGCGGATACCAGAAGTCGAGGATGACGCCGCTCTTCGAAGCACCCGTGGCGTGGGCGTAGTCGCCGATCGCGAGGGTGATCAGGTAGGAGGCGGCAGGTTCGTCGAGCTGCCATTCGGTGGTGTGTCGCCCGGCCGCCGTCTTATCGGCCACCAGCCGGCCATTGGCGACACCGGTCCACGGATCCGGAACGGTCACCGAGATGTCGTAGAGCGCCTTGTCGGCCGGTTGATCGTTGACCGGATACCAGGAGTAGGCGCCGTAGGGCTCCTGCATCGTCCACACCTCGCCCTCTTCGGTGACGGTGAAGCCGGTGGTGGAGAAGTCACTGCGGGTGGTGGGAGCCGGCTCCGGTTGCGGCGTTCCGGCGTAGGTGATGACGAGTTCGTGCTGGTCGTCCTCGATGATCGGCGCCTTGACGAGGAGGTTCTTGCCGCGATGGGCGTAGGCCGTGTCCCCGCCGTCGAGGGTGAGCGCCGAGACCTTCAGGGGTGCGGCGAGGTCGAGGGCGAATCGGCGGGCGTCGCGGGCGGCACGGAAGGTGATCGTCGCCGTGCCGGTCAGGCTGCGGGCGGTGGGCTCCCACGCCAGGTCGAGGTCGTAGAGCAGGGCGTCGACGTCAGGCCCACCGACCGCCGGGTAGACGGAGTCCTCGACGGGCTCGCTGCGTGCCAGGTCGAGGTCGGGCCGCGCCCGCTCGTGGACGCCGTCGGCACCCCTGCTCCAGGCGGCTGTCGGGGTGTCCGGGGAGGGCGACTTCGAGGCTTCCTCCGACGAGCACGACGCCAGGAGCAACCCGGCACTGACAACGGCGGCAGCGCCGGCGCGACCCCACCTCACGTGTCGCCTCGCAGGAGCGGCCGGGCGAGCTTGCGGCCGTGGTGGATCTGCGCCTTGACGGTGCCGAGCGGTACGTCGATCAGCTGGGCGATGTCTTCATAGGTCATCCCGTAGACGTCGCGCAGCAGCAGCGGCTCGACGTATTGCGGGTGACTCTTCTCGATCGCCTCCATCGCCTCGAGCAGGTCGAGCCGGGTGCCGGCGATGATCGAAGTGGTGCGCGGGTCCGGCCGGTCGTGCTGACCGTTCTCGAAGTCGGTAGGGACCGCCTGGTTCTTCATCTTGCGATACGTCGAGCGGGCGCTGTTGAGTGCGACCACGTGCATCCAGGTGGTGAAGCGGCCGTGACCGTTCCAGGTGCCGATCTTGGTAGCGATGTTGAGCAGTGCCTCCTGGCACGCGTCCTCGGCGTCGCCGGAGTAGGGCAGGACTCCGCGGCACACGTTGAGGGCGCGCGGCCGCACGGCTGCCAGCAGGCTGTCCAGGGCAGCTCGATCCCCGTCGCGGGCAGCCCGCGCGAGGTCATCGATGTCGTCAGGAGTCACGCTCGCAACATAGTCGAGCCGTCGCCGTCCGACACTTCTCACAGCGAGGCGAGGAGGTCGCGCAGGGGGACTCGGTGCTGCGCCAGGTCGAAGGTCCATGGCGACTGGAAGGCGGCGTAGTCGAACCCGCGGGCGGGCTGCGGCAGGTCTGGGGCGCTCCAGAAATAGTGGAGATCGCTACCGCGCGCCGCGGTGATCAGCTCTTCGTTGCGGGCGTCGTACGCCGCCTGGTTGAGCACGACCACGGGTGGACCGTGCGCCGCGAAGATCAGGTTGAACAGTCCCGTGCCGCCGAAGCCGGCGACCACTTCCGCGTCTGCGAAGAGCCGTGCCTGTTCCGCCAGCGAGCGTCGAGCCGGCTCGACCACCTCGAAGCCGGCGTCGGTGAACTCGGCCTCGACGTCGGGCCAGTTGTGGCACAGCCGGTGCCCGGAGTGTCGGGTGACGAAGATCCGGGTGCCGGTGGTCGGGTCGGGGGCCTCCCGCAGCAGCCCGTGGAGCATCCGATCCCACACCTCGACGATGCGCGGGTCGATGGAGAACGGTTCCTTGTTGTGCAGCTGCGGCGTTGCGGCGTACAGCCTCTCGACCTGGGCGGGGCCCTCGAGCCAGACGATGTCGGCGGGATCGACCCCGTAGGCCTGGAGAATCGCTGTGTCCGGGCGCATCACGTCCCGGCCGCGGTCGCGCTTGTGGCGGCGCAGCGCCAGTCTCACGTCCGGGTCGTGCCTACGGGCGACCTCCCAACCCCAGAGCTTGGCGATGCCCTCGGTCAGCAGGTGCCCGTAGTGGCCGGAGTTCTTGTACTCGAAGAGGTAGTAGCTGCCCGGGAGCCGGTCGGCGCTCAAGGGCTCGTTGCGAAACCGAGCGAACCGGGTGGTGATGCCGCGCAGTTGCGAGTTGTCGAGCGGTTGGTGCTCGAACCACTTGAACGTCTCCGGCAACAGCGTCGTCTCCGCCGACACGACCATGCCCTCATGCAGTGTCAGGTCACCGGTGTAGCGGCGGACCTCGCCGGCCGGCACCGCGACCGTCTCCAACGGCGTGTCGCGATGCTCGCCGTAGGAGTGCACCGAACGCCGCGGGGTGAACTCGTGGCCGTCGCGGTGCTCGAGTACCTCCACGTCCGTGGCGGTGCGAGCACCGATGAGCGCTGCTTCGGCCTCGGCGAGTCTGAAGAAGCTCCGTCCGGCCTTGGTGACGATGACGAGCCGGCCGTCGCGTCGCACCCCGCCGATCGCCCGGCGCAGCTCGCGCCGCACCCGGCGTCGCCTCGGCAGGTGCACGGTAGGCCGGCCCTCCGCGAGGGCTCGCCAGGCGGTCTCGATCGCGGCGGCGACCTGCTCGTCGGGTGCCGCGACGACGTAGTCCCCACCCTCGACCAGGTGCCAGTAGATGCGACGGGCCAGTCTCATCGCCGCTGTGGGCTCGAGCGAGAGCGCATCGACCAGGGTCGCAGGAGCCGGTGACGAGTCGAGCAGGGCGACTCCGGCGAAGTCGCGGATCACCACCGCCGGCTGGGTCGCCGACCTCAGCAGGCGTGCCACCGGGTCGCGTCGCCACCTCTGCAGCACTCTCACCAACGTGCCGTCCAACGGCTGGCCGCGCCTCGCCGGGTAGGTGGCGAGTCGCTGCAGAAGGACATGCCTGCAACATAATGCAGGGGTGTCAGCCCCCTCTCGACTCGGTCGCTACCCCGTGCGGCGGCGCATCGGCGCGGGCGCGTTCGCCACCGTGTGGCTGGCCTACGACGAACAGCTCGACTCGCCAGTGGCGATCAAGGTGCTGGCCGACAACTTCACCGAGGACCACCACGTTCGTCAGCGGTTCATCGAGGAGGGCCGCTTCCTGCGCAAGGTTGAGTCGCCGCACGTGGTTGCGGTCTACGACGCCGGCGAGCTCGCCGACGCTCGCCCCTTCCTGGTGATGTCCTACGCCGACCAGGGCACGCTCGAGGACCGGCTCGAACTCGCGCCACTGACGCCCCCGCAGGCCCTCCACGTGCTCACCGAGACCGGTGCCGGCCTGCACGCACTGCACCAGCGCGGCGTCCTGCACCGAGACGTGAAGCCGGCCAACGTGCTCTTCCGCACCATCGAGATCGACGGTTCGCCGCAGGTCAGCGCCATGCTCGGTGATCTGGGGCTCGGCAAGGCGATCGAGACGGCGTCCGGCTTGACGATGATCGGCGGTACGCCGTCCTATGTCGCGCCCGAGCAGGCGCAGGGAGAGCCGCTGGACGCGCGCGCCGACCAGTTCTCGCTGGCTGCACTTGCCTACCTGCTGCTGGCAGGGCGGGTGCCCTACAACCACTCCTCACTTACCGCGGCGGCCGATCACTGCTGCCCGGCCCCGATGGGCAACGCGGTACCACCCGCGGCGGAGGCGGTCATCGCCAAGGGGCTGGCCAAGGAACGCGACGACCGCTACGACGACGTGGCGGCGTTCGTCGGGGCCCTCACCTCCGCGCTGCCCGAGGTGGTCGCGGAACCGCTGCCGTGGCTGCGGGCGGAATCCGTCGCGCCATCGCTCGCCTCCGACGTCGGACGGCACGAGACTGCCCAGCCCGACCCCGGACCCGACCCCACCCCGCCCAGTCGACCCGGTCGACCCCGTCGACGCCGGGCGGCCTGGCTGGCCGCGGGGCTGGCCGCCCTCGCGGTGGGCGTGGCGCTCGGCTACCTCACCCGGCCACTGCTCGTGACCGAGCGCACCATCAAGGACTCGTCGCAGACCATCGCGGTGACGGTGCCGAAGGACTGGACCCGAGCGGTCGACACCGAGCAGTGGGTCCCACCGGACGGCGAAGCCGAGCAGCCGGCACTCTCGGCCGGGACGTCGGTGCTGTGGAACGGCAACGACCAACCGGGCGAGGGAGTGTTCGTCGCCGTACTCCCAGGCGAATCGCTGCCGACGAGCGTGCCGCAACACCCCGAGTGTGATCCGCCCAAACCCGCCGTCAACGATCGTCGCGACGGCGACGACTACGTGACGGTGGAATTCACCGGCTGCGACCACGGCGGCATCACCCTCGAGCGGGTCATCCTGGTGACCGCCAACCGGCTGCTTTGGGTGCAGGTGCGCGCCGCCGACAGTGGCACCGCCAACCGGGTGCTCAACTCGGTCGAGGTCTCCGGGACGTTGAAGAGTCGGTAACTAGCAGGCGCGGATGCCGGCGATGACCTTCGCCATCAGCTCCTCCATCCCCACCACGTCGACCGCCCGTCCCGTGATGGCGATCTCCGCCTCGGCCTGACCGCTGTTGGTCACGTCGAGCCAGGTGCGGAACGCGAAGCGTCGGTAGCCGTCATAGACGTAGGAGATGTTCACCAGGGAGTCGTAGGTGCGGTGCCCGAGCGGAATCTTGACCTGCTCCTGGTCGCGCTCCATGTCCTCCACGGCTCGCTTGACCATGTTCGGAATCTGCTCGTGCTGGCTGAGGACCTGCTCGACGCGGAGGATGAAGGTGTTGTCGGGATTGCCGGCCAGCTTGTACTTCACTTCGTTGGAGACAGTCTCGATCCGGACCCAGTCGGCGGGCGCCGGGAAGCAGAAACGGGAGGTGGGGGTCCCGACGGACACCTCGCGCATCGGCAATCCGGTGCCGAGGGGTGGTTCGGTGGGATCGGGCTTCATCGGCATCGGTGGATCGACCGGGAAGCTGGGCTCCGCCGCAGCGACCGGCGTCGGTCGGCCGGTGACGACCGGGCTCGGTTCGAGGTAGGCCGCGAGCGCGAAGCCACCGACGATTCCCGTCGCCAACAACGTCACCACCGCGACGAGTCCCCGCCACCTCATGGAAGGAAATGTATCTGGTGAGCGGGCCACTAGCGTGTGCACATGCATTCTCGGCTGGCCGTCCTCGCCCTTGTGGCATCACTTGCCCTCACGGGCTGCCAGATCTCCGGTGGCGCATCCGGGCCCGACTCGGCGGTGGCGGCTCTCCGCGACGGCCTGGCATCCGGTGACCTGAGCGCCGTCGCGTTCGACGCCGATGAAGCGGGCGAGCAGTACGCCGCGATCGTCGAGGGCCTCGGCGAATCGCGACCGGAGGTCGAGGTGGGAGACGCGGCAGTGAGCGACGACACCGCGACGACCGACATCACCTGGACCTGGGACCTCGATGGCAGCCCCTGGAGCTACTCCACCTCGGCCGACCTTCGCAGGGCCGACGACGAGTGGACGCTGATCTGGGAGCCGAGCCTGGTGGAGCCGTCCCTGGTCGCCGGCGAACACCTCACCCTGACCCGCACCGCCGCCGAGCGCGGGCAGATCACCGGTGCCGACGACCGGACCATCGTCGCACCGCGCGACGTCGTACGCCTCGGGTTGGACAAGACCAAGATCGACGCTACCCAGGTGCCGGGCAGTGCGCGCGCGATCGCCCGGGCGCTCAAGATCGGCGTCAAGGGGTTCGTGCAGGACGCCGAGGCCGCCGGCGAGAAGGCCTTCGTCGAGGCACTCGTGCTTCGCGCCGAGGAGGCCACCACCGTCGTTCCGACCAGCTATGGCCAGATCCCGGGCGCGGTCTCGCTCGCCGAGAAGCAGGACCTCGCACCGACCCGCGGGTTCGCCGCCCCGATCCTGGGCACCGTCGGCGACGCGACCGCAGAGATCGTGGCGAAGTCAGGTGGCCAGATCGAGGCCGGCGACGTGGTGGGGCTCTCCGGCCTCCAGGCGAGGTACGACGCACAGCTCACCGGCACCCCCGGGTTGAGTGTGATCGCCGCCGGCGCCGACAACGACCGGGTCGTCCACGAGGTGCCGGCCGTCGCCGGCGAGCCGCTGCGCACCACCTTCGACATCGACCTCCAGACCAAGGCCGAGTCGGCATTGTCCTCGGTCGGGCCCGCCAGCGCGGTCGTCGCGATCCGGCCCTCCGACGGTGCGATCCTGGCGGCGGCGAGCGGGCCGGGGGGCAAGGGTCTGAACACGGCGACGTACGGCCAATATGCGCCCGGCTCGACCTTCAAGGTGGTCACGTCGCTGGCCCTGCTGCGCTCCGGAGTGACCCCGCAGGACCAGGTGATGTGTCCCGCGACGACGGTGGTCGACGGGAAGTCGTTCAAGAACTACGACGACTACCCCGCCTCCGGGTTGGGCGCGATCACGCTGCGACAGGCGGTGGCCAACTCCTGCAACACGGCCTTCATCACCTCCCGGGACCGCCTTGCCGACGGCGACCTCGCCAACGCGGCTGCCGCCCTCGGGTTCGGGGTCGACCACGACCTGGGCTTCCCGTCCTACTTCGGACAGGTGCCACCGCCGCAGACCGAGACCGAAGCCGCAGCCGACCTGATCGGCCAGGGCAAGGTGCTCGCCTCCCCGCTGGCGATGGCCTCTGTGGCGGCATCGGTGGCCGCGGGCCGCGCAGTGCTCCCCGTCCTGCTGCCCGAGCACACCGTCGACCAGACCCCGCCGGCTGTGCCGCTCACGGGAGACGAAGCCGGGTCCCTCAAGGCGCTGATGCGGGCCGTGGTCACCGACGGCTCTGGTGCCTTCCTTGCCGACCTGCCGGGGGATGTCGGGGCCAAGACGGGCACGGCCGAATACGGCGCGCCGGACGCGTCAGGGACCTTGGCGACCCACACCTGGATGATCGCCTTCCGGGGCGATCTGGCCGTGGCGGTCTTCGTCGAGACGGGCGAATCGGGCTCGCGGACCGCTGGTCCGATCCTGGAGCAGTTCCTCTCCTGAGCCGGAACTTCGCTACCTCGCCCAGGCGATCTACGGTGGCGACATGCTGATCTCCAACGTCCACCTGGTGGGCCTGACCGACCCGACGCCCCCAGGTCCGGTGGACGTCACCGTAAGCGACGGTGTCGTGGTTTCCGTGGAGCCCACGACCGCGTCCGGCGAACCGACCGGCTGGTTGCTGCCGGGCCTCTGGGACCAGCACGTCCACCTCGGTCAATGGGCCCTTTCGTCGGTCCGGCTCGACCTGGGCCCGGCCCGCTCCGCTGCGCAAGCCGTCGAGATGGTCCGGGAGCGACTGGCGGAGTGGCCCGAGTGGCCGGTCATCGGCTGGGGCCACCGCCCGACGGTCTGGGACGACGTACCCCTCGTGTCGCAGCTCGACGCCCTCGAGACCGAGCAGCCCATCGTGCTGATCTGCGGCGACGGCCACCACGGCTGGCTCAACACCACTGCGCTGAAGATGCTCGCCCTCTCGACCCGGGAAGGGATGGTCAGCGAGACCGAGTGGTTCATGGCCTACGGCCGTCTCGCGGCCGTGATCGGCGTGGACGGCACCGGCCCGGACGCCTACCGCCGCGCCATGGAGGCCGCGGCTGCGCAGGGTGTGGTGGGGCTGGTCGACTTCGAGTTCTCCGGCGGGGTGGCCGAGTGGGTCGAGCGCTGGCGCGCTGGCGCCGATCTGCTGCGCGTGCGGATGGCGTCCTACCCCGTCGGGCTGGACGACGTGCTCGCACGCGGTCTGCGCACCGGCGACCCGCTACATGGCGACCCGCGGCTGACGTTGGGCCCGCTCAAGATCATCAGCGACGGTTCGCTCAACACCCGCACGGCCTGGTGCTGTGAGCCCTACGCCGAGAAGGCGGTGCTCGGGTTGCCGCACGGCCAGCCCAACCAGACTCCCGACGAACTCCGCAGCCTGCTCCGGCAGGCGGTCGACAACGGGCTCGACGTGGCGGTGCACGCCATCGGCGACCGGGCAGTCAGCGAGGCGTTGGCCGCGTTCGCCGAGACCGGAGCCACGGGCGGGATCGAGCACGTGCAGCTCACCACCCACGACGACGTACGCCGCATGAGCGAGCTCGGCATCCGCGCCAGTGTTCAACCGGCCCACCTGATCGATGACCGGGAGGTGGCCGAGCGGCTCTGGCCGGGCCGGGGCGGGCGCTGCTTCCCGCTGCGCTGGATGCTCGACGAGGGGGTCGAGGTGGTGCTCGGTTCC
>JARICB010000034.1 GCA_029264225.1 Nocardioides sp.
TACGGAGACAGCGGTATGGTGGGCAGCACTTACATCATCAACCACGACGACTAAGAGAGGCCCCTGGTCCCTGCTTCGCGAAGAGCGGATCGGCGGGGAACGGCTGGGTCTGCTGCAGCGCGGCGCAAAACCTCGTTCTGAATCGCCCTTCTCGGCCCGAGCAGCGCAATGGATGTGTGCTGTGACGGAGGGGCCCGCGCATCAAGGTGGTGGGACCACTCTCAGCCCTCAGCCGGTTGGTGCCGTCCATTTCGTAAGCCCGAGATCATCGCGGACGTCCTGGTCGAGGGCGTGGCCTGACGGGCCGGCGTCTGTCGTTGGTCGAGCGAGAACAGATCGCGATGTCACACGCTGCGGGCGTCTCGGTGCGGGCGATCGCCGCGAACCTGGCTCGCAGCCCGTCTACGATCAGCCGGGAGTTGCGGCGCAACCGGGAGCTCGGCGGCGGCTACCTGGCCAGCTCGGCGCACGCGATGGCCTACCACCGGGCCTCGCGGCCTAAGCCAGCCAGGTTGGCGGTGAACCTGGCACTGGGTGAGAAGGTCGAGCAGGATCGGCAGAAGAAGTATTCACCGGAGCAGAGCGCCACGGCTGGACGCCGTACTCGCGCCAGGCCCGGGCCACGGTGGCATCCCCGATCCCCAGATGGCGTGCCAGCAACCGGGAGGGGTTGGTGCCTCGAGTCCGACGAACCGCATGAGGGGTATGTCGCGATGCTTGGTCCGGATGGGCGCGCATCAGGCACCACGCACGCCGCTGGCATCCTCTTCTCGCGCCGCGACCGCGGTGGCCTCGACGCGGCCCACGCGCGGGGGGAGATGCCCACCACGGATGAGATGTATGAGTCTGTGCCGTGGTCTGAAGTGTCTGGCTGGCAGGCGCAGTGTGAGTGCGGCTGGCGCGGCATGACGTGGAGCCGGAAAGAGGCGAGTCCTGCGACGCCGGCCCAGGAGCACCTGCACCCCGACGCGATGCAGCTCCCAGATGGCACCACCTTGGAAGAGGCTGGCTACCAGCAGTGGCGCCGCCACGACCTGCCGCGACGATTTCGGACGTTCACAGTGTCTGGGGGTATGCCCCAGACACCAGCTATGCTGGGAGGGTGACGTGTGCCCTGCACTGAGGTTTTCTTACCGGGATGATCTGGCTGGCTTCGTGGGCTACCTCCCGGAGCGCGGATCTTCGTAGGAGAATCGGCGGGTCGGGCAGGCTGAGGAGGTGTCGCCGATGAGCGGCACCACCTGGTCGCATCAGAACAAGGAATGGCAAAAGACGCTCGACCTCGCCCGACGCTTCGGTTGGGATGCCCCACAGAAGATAAGCAATCATGGCGGTCTGCTATTGAAGTGCCCAAAAGGCGACGCTCGGCACCAGATACGGATCTTCTCTACCGGCAAGGGCGCCGAGACAACGGCCATCGCCTTCCGTAAGAGGATCCGTAATTGTGCACACCGTGACCTGAGCGAACCACTCGCGCGGATCGAGAGCCGCCTCACGGGGGTTGGCCGATTGCTCGGCGCGGTAGAGGGTCATCTGGCGGTGGCCGAGGCCGAAGAGCGCATGGAGGAATTGCTGGCGGACCTCGACGTGGCTGAGGAGCAACTCGACTCGGTGCAGGAGGAGTTCGATTCTGCGGCCGACATCGCGACACAGGCGGATGAGAGTCTCGACCCAGAGCTCGTGGGGCGGACCCCTGGCGATCTGGCCGACGAGGCTGGAACATCGTTGCGGGGAGCCGAGTTGGCCCTGAGGGACGATTTGCCGGTCGAACACGAGGACTGGCAATCCCTTCGTGACCGCCACGACGACTTGAAGGACCGACTCGCCTCCGTGCGGCAGCGACTGGCCGCTGGCGATCGGTGACGGCGGTGGCGCAACCAAGGAGAACTGGCGCCCGGAATTCCGGTTTTCTCCGCCAACGTGATCGGATGAACTCCGATGCGGGGTTGGCAGCTGCCAACTAGTCTGTCATTGTCTGAACTAGGAGGACACCATGGACACCACCACTGTCGATGCCACTTTGCGCGTCGTCGGCATCAATCTAGACTCACCCGATACGGGCGAAGTTCTGGCGACCCAGTTTCCTACGCTGATTTGGGAGGAGCAAGGCAACCTCGTCACGTTCACCGTCTCGGCGTCTCGTGACGACATCATGACGCAGGTTGTAGACGTGTGCCGCCGGATGGAGAGCGCGATCTCCGGCCTGAAGGTAGAGGGCATCGTTCGCGACTTCGTGAACGCCACCGACATCGCGAACCGTATCGACCTGTCGCGCGAGGCTGTCCGTAAGTGGACCTCGCGCACCGACTTTCCCAAGCCTGAGGGCGTCGTGGGTGGTGATTCGATGAAGATCTGGGCATGGACTCAGGTCGTGCAGTGGTTGCAGGAAGTGCGTGGCATCGACATGGAGGAGAACCTCTTGACGATGAAGCAGATGACGCAGTTGGAGAACTGCTTGATGCGCAACCCCGACCACACCACGGTGCAGTGGCACAAGGCAGGGCAGTCCGCCCCCGTGTTCCAGCCCACACAGCGCGGTACCGGACGGCGCGTCATCATCGACGCGACGTCTGGCCGCGGCCAAAGCAGTGCGGAATCCCGCCGTCCTGCTCTGGTCGCGGCCAGTGGCGTCAGGAACTGACTGTGGTCGCAAACCGCGTCTTGGACACGACCACAGAGGCGTCGCTCGAAGGCGTCCAGGCCGTAATCGAGAAGACCGAGTTGGCGGACCTTCGAGTCGATGAGGTCATCGCTGGCCCGCTGGTTACCAGGGGTGAGGACTTGTCGTTCCGCCTCGGACGCGGCGTGCCGCAGTTCAGGTTCAGCGAGGACGGCGACCATGTGTTGATGGTCCGCCTGGAGCACACCTTGGAGTTAATCGGGTCCGAGGAAAACGGCCCGGTTACCACGCTAAAAGTCGCGCATGTCCTGACATTCGAGGTGCTTGGCGACCTGAAGGCCGAAGCCGCTGACCTGTCGGCTTGGATCCAGGCCAATGTCTACTTCATCCTCTACCCCTACGTTCGCCAGATCTTCACAACGCTGACGGCTGCGATGGGCCTGCCGCCTGTTGTGCTTGGGTACTTGAAGCGCGATGACTGGCCCGAGTTCGGCGACGACGAGTACGTCGACGAGTCGCCAGAGGATGGCCAGTAGGCCCTCAGACCACGTGTTCAGCGACCGTCTCGCGGGCGGTAGTTGCGCAGATCAGCCTGCAGTGGGTTTCTTTACCGCGCTCAACATGCGGAAGTTCGCGCACGTAGGGGCCCTATGGGCCCCCAAGTTTGGTCGCGTGGGTTGTTTACGCGCGGGGCGATTTCCCGGTGTGGGCATCGGCGGATAGGCGGCGCACAAGCTGTTGCGGCCGGTCCCCTCGGGAGGACTGATCTGTATTGGTCAGACCCTCCCGACCACGGGTCTCGCGTCGTCCACCCAAGCACCAGGTTTGCAACGGACGTATCCCGAGGCTGAGATTCTGCGGGCGATCGCTTAGGCATCTGAGCCTGCGTCACCGTATGACCTGTCCGGAGGGGTGTTCCGGGACGGGGGCGTTGTCAGCTTCCGAAGTCGGCTGCACAGATGTCCGAAGCCCTGTGCACAGCGCCTCCGCGCTCCCCGTATAGGGATCCCTGCACGGTCACGCTCCGCGCGACGATTCCTCGCCGGACTCCTCGCCAATGTCCTTGAGCTCGTACGGCGCGAGCACCATGTGGAGGCACAACCACCAGATGTAGACGCTTGCTGCTCCCCACAGGACTGCATCGGTCACGAGTCCGTGGGCGATCTCGTTGCGCAAGTTGGACCCGACCTGTTCGAGGAGCAACGACTGCAGCTCGAAGGCGAGGTCTTCGCCCAAGAACACCTTCGACTCAGGCATGTCGAGAAGCGAGCCGAGCGCCTTCTCGGTCTCCACTCCGTTGTCGCCGATGTAGAGCGTGTGGCGACCTTGAGCCTTAACCCGCAGTCGCACCATCTGCTCGATCTGCGGCACCAGGAGCGACAGCGCCGAGGGCATGTCGCCGTTGAGTCCGTGCCAGATGCCTCGCGCCCACAGGCCGGCATGGCGAATGGGAACCGTCGGGGATTCCCGGCACACCGTTTCCACGAACGCCAGGTCGAATCGGTGCTCGGTGCTGATGACCTCGAGCGCCGGTGCAATGAGAGCTTGGACGACCAGCCCAATCCGATGATGGTTGCGGCTCACCAGCTCGTCAATGATCTCCTGTTTAGACGGCTCAGATGCGGCGTCACCCGCCCCAACGCTGACCTTGCGTCCGTCCCCGCTCATCGTTGACCTGGTCAGCAGCCGGAGGATGCCGCCCGCAAGGTGTTCTCGTGCAGACTCCGTCTGCTCATCGAGGTCGAACAGCGGCGCAATCCGAGAGAGGGCGAGCAGGGCCGCGGGACGCTCCAAACCCGATACTCGGTCCTGAGCCTTCTTCACGAACTCGTAGATCTCGATCGGTTCCTGCTCGAACGGGGTCATCTCCTCGAGCGAGAGTTCGCGCAGCTCCCGCAGCCGTTGCTGCCGTTGGTTGATGACCTCTTCGAGCCCATGGGCGGTGCAGTACTTGCGCGGCAGCAACCGCAGCGCCTCGAGTGACTTCTCCAGCGGCCCGCTTGCACCGAGGGCGGGGCGGTTGCTCGCCATCCGTATCTCGGCTTCCGTTGCGTATGAGTCGGCAACCATAGCCTGGCACCGGCAGGCGCACTCTTCACGCTGGCCGAGGTTCCACCATGCTGACGCTTCGCGCAGGAGCGCACGCTCTGCCCGGCTTCCTCGTGTTGTGTGTGTCGCAAGCTCCTCCAACCGCTCCCCCAGGGCACGCGCCTGTTCGAGGGTGGTCTTGCCGGCACCCCGAAGGACCTCGGACACTTGTGCCTGGAGGTAGTCGCTGCCCCGGTCGCTAGCGAGGAAGGCCACCAACGTGGACGTGAGCTTCTCCAGCACAGCCGCGCCTGGCTTGCCTTGCCGTCGTGCCAGCTCGACGACCCGGCGGTAGCTGTCGCGTCCAGAGCGCACCCACGCATCCCAGGTCAGCGGTACCGCCAGGTACGCATCGGTGGCCATGAGCGCCACCGCCGGATAGCGAGGGACCTGGTAGGTCCACACGACGTCGGCGATCCTGGCGCGCAGCACCACCGGCTCGATGATAGGGAGTGCCTGTGCGAGGAGCGTCAGCTCGACTGCGTCGAGGTCGCTGGGGACAACCGTGCGCGATTCGCGCGACTCGCAGGCCGGGGAGAACGGTTCGTCCCAAGAGTCCGGGTTGAGCATCGCCGAGGTGGCACGCGCCATGGCAGTCAGCGTGCGGGCTCGTACCGAGGAGCTGCCCTCGCTCTCGTGGGCGCGTTGCGCCAGATCTGCCAGCCGAAGGTGCAGCAACTCCGCAGGCTCGAAGTCGGCGACATCCTCGCTCTGGCTCACTGCCTCCCACCAGGAAGCATCAGGCACCTCGTCGGCGTGGGAGGAAGTGTTGGGGTCTAACGGGTTCGTCGGGTCGTCGTCGTTGGCCATGCGTCGACCCTAGGCAAGGCGCGGCACGAAACACGGCGCAGCCAGCTGGCCATGCGCGAGGTACCGGACAACCTCGGCGCGAGCAGCATGACGATCGGTCACTGGCGCGCTCCACGAGCCCAAGCGCCAGCGAAGCACGGCGGGCGCGCTTGGGTGCGTAGACGACGAGCGACTCATCTGTCTCGCACGGGGATCCCCGTACGGGCACCGATGAACACGGCTTCTGACATCTGGTGCAGTCGACTTCTGAAAATGACAGAGGCGGCGGATTCACGCAGGACGCTCAGGTGCGAAATCTATGTGCAGTGAGGCCGCGGGGCTACGGTGTGCGAAAGCATCTTCACCCCCGACTTTCGCTCTAAGGAGGTGGCCTGATGGCGACCTGGGGTTGATGCCGTTAGTTCAACATGGGACACGTTCTTAGCCAGCGTGTCTTGGTTGATCAGGTTGCGGTTGGTGCGGTTCAGTTCTCGAGTGTCTCACCTCAGCCTGACGCACAGGGCGCGGCCGCAGTTCGGGCGATGAGCACCCTTCACAGACGGCCGCCAAACACTGTCTATCTGGGGTATACCCCAACCCCCGAGCTGCCTCGTCGGGGATGCTGGATGCCGTACAGTAACAGACTCGCGTACCGCGATGTCTCGTGCTCTCGGCCAAGCCCTCACACGCTCACATCGCGACCGCCAGCACCCCCGACAGCGGATACCGGACCCCGCGCGGGTCACGCGGGTCGGGAACCCTGCCCAACACGCCGAGCAGGTCTGGGGCGACACAACGAGCATCGGCAGGGCCGATCGGACAAGAGGGCATGAGCGGGTGGGGTCCTTGCCTGGATGGAGTGTAGGAACTGCCATCTCAGTCCCATCGACCCCATCCGTCACCCACGCCACGCCGGTCACGCCCCACGTTGATGCAGCTCACGGCCCCAACCACGGACCTTTCCTACTGCCTGCCAACGCGTCTAGCACCCGATGTGAGGATGGTTGTGACCGAGGCCGAACCGCCGCCGAAGACCACGGCGACTGAGATTTCCTCGACCGAGAACGGGGCCTTGAACCTCTCGCAGCTGCGAATCAAAGCATCGCACAGCGCCCAGGAACTGCAGGGCTTGCATCCGCGCGCCCGTACCGACATCGGCGCGGTCGACGAATTTTTGATTGTCCTCGACGGGCTGGTGCTGGCCGCAGAGGCGTTCCTCGACGAGAACGACGAACGATCGCTGTCACAGCGGCTCGCCGAAGTACTGAACTCGTTTGCCGAGATGGGCGACACGTATGGACCCAGAGTGAGCGAGTTCATCATCGGGCTAGACGAGGCCAAGGTTGAGGCTCTGGCCAAGAAGTACGCCCGTCGCGGCTACCTCGACTACGTGCACAGCATGATCGGCGAGGCCGCTTTCCGAAAGCTGCACGTGGCCGTTTCTCGGGATGTCGACCTCGTTGCTGCTGCGGCCTACAAGGGTGCCGAAACGCTCATGCCATACGCACTTGCCATGGAGGACCTGGCCGGCCTGCTCTCCGAGGACGAGGTCCGCGGGTTCATGGACTTCAATCCGGCCGGTGGGTTCATGATCGAGCTGATCCTCTCTCTCCTTGACGCACTTGAGGTGGCGGTCGCCAAGGTCTCGCTGCCTGAGCACGTCAAGGAACTCCAGCGGGTTCGCCAAGAGTCCGTGATCGCCCAGGACTTGATCCAGCTCACCGCCGAGCTCCGCGACCGCATCTCCGGACAGTCCCGGGAGCTCCTTCAGCAAGTCAGCGCCTTGCTGGATCGCAAGCTCCGCGGCGCCAAGGACGCGCTGGAGTTCTCCGCCGATTCGGTCTCGCAGGCCGCCAACAGTCTGGTCGAATTCATCGATCGCATGCTCAGGGCGGTGTACACCGAGGAGGAGGTGTTGGAGTGGCTCGCCGCCAACTACACCGACGTACAGGGCCTCACCTACCAGGATCCGCAGGGAAAGAGAACACGCCCTACCAAGCGCGGTCAGGCCCTATGCATGGTGCACGGTCGCCAGCCCGTACAACAGCGCTCTCCTGTGCATATGCTCGCGGCTACTAGCCTCAACGTCACTCGTCGCCGACTGCAGAAGTTGAAGCACTCCGATACCGGGACCTCTGAAGAGCGGGAGCAGGTGCAGGTGTGTCTGCTGGCCATCGAGGGCTTCGTCCAGGTGGGCTGCCAGATGGCGTGGGCGGTACTCCCGGACGAAGCGCTGGCAGACCTGCGAAGTCGGA
>JARICB010000050.1 GCA_029264225.1 Nocardioides sp.
GGAACCCATCACTTTGCACACCGTCGACGGTGTGCAGAGTGACCGTTTCCCTACTCAGCATGGTGAAGCAACCACCAAGAGGGAGACGAAGCGAGGCCAACTGCGGGATCAACCCGGGAAAAACCACACCGGGGGGAAAATAAAGTTGAACCGCCGGCGTCTCGGGTCACCAGCGGTTCAACAACCCGAAGATTACGTCGCTGGGCAAGCCTTGTCACCAAAATTCGGACAAATCCCATCAAATGAACTCCGGCTGGTTCAGACCAGTGCCCGCATCTGGGCCAGGTGCTCGTCGAGATCGCGCCCGTCCGGGTTGGCGTTGTGCACCGCCCAGCGCAGCGTTCCGTCGCGATCGACGATGTAGGAGGACCGTCGCGGGACGCCACGGGACGGAT
Organism: Nocardioides sp.; assembly: GCA_029264225.1. Classification (GTDB taxonomy): domain Bacteria; phylum Actinomycetota; class Actinomycetes; order Propionibacteriales; family Nocardioidaceae; genus Nocardioides. The sequence goes on from JARICB010000050.1 coordinate 396, forward strand.
CCAGTACGTCGTAGGCGCTGGTCACTGCACCATGTGGCCAGAAGTCGGAGAGCAGCGGGAAGTTCAACCCCTCGGTGTCGGCGAAGGCTCGCAACGAGTAGACCGGATCACAGGAGATGCCGAGCACCTCGGTGTCGAAGGTCAGAAACTCGTCGAGTCGATCCCGCATGCCGGCCAACTCACCGGTGCACACTCCGGAGAAGGCGTAGGGGTAGAAGAGGAGCAGCACCGCTTTGGTGCCACGGAAGCCGCTGAGCGTGATGTCCTGGCCGAACTGGTCGCGCAACGTGAAGTCGGGCGCCTCAGCGCCGAGCATGAGTCCAGTCATCATTCCTCGTCCCAAGTAGCTAGCCCGCTCGGTCGCGTGCGAGCAGCAGGCGGCATCCGAGAGGTCACCTCCGGGAGCGTAGCCGGTGGCCACAGGCGAGATGGAGGCTCATCCCACCACCATCCCAGTCACTGGGAAGCCACCCCTGGCGTCACTCGGGGTGCCGCTCGGCCGGTCCTTCTGACGATCTTCCCGGCGCGTTGCGGGGCAACACGTCCAGGATGTCGACTTCACGGGGCACCGTGTAGCGCGCCAGAGCGGCGCCGCGATGTGGGTCGTCGAGCCGAACCGGGGTGGCATCCGGGAGGGCATCGCAACGGCGGCGTCGGGCGTGCCGTCCCACGGCAGGCAGGTCGGCGTCCTGGTGGGCCGCGGCGCCGACCACCCGAGAAATCAGTGCGTGCACGTGACTCCCCTGGGTGGTCGCAGGCTGGAGCGGATCAGGCGGGTGTCTTCGGGGTGACCAGGCGGGTCGCCTGCCAGTCCTTGCTCACCCCTGCAGTGGTGGTCTGGGCGAGACCGGCAACCGGGGCCGCCTCAGAGATGTCGGCAGCGTCCACACAACCGGGACGGCCGACCTTGGGCGTGAGCAGCCAGATCGCGCCACCGCCGACCAGATCGGTCAGGGAGTCCACGAGGCCGTCCACCAGATCTCCGTCGCCCTGGCGCCACCAGAGGATGACTGCCTCGACCACGTTGCCGTAGTCACCGTCGACCAGATCCGCGTCAATGGTGTCCTCGATGGCGACCCTGAGGTCGTCATCGGTGTCGTTGTCCCAGCCGAGTTCCTGGATGACCATGCCGGACTTGAAACCCAGCCGTTCAGCAGCACCTGCTGCCTGGGCGGCGCCGCCACCCACAGTCGAACTCACTCCACGCCTCCGTTGGTCGATCGATCCGCTTGGTGCGGAAGTTGGCACAAGTCCACCGGAGTTGACGCACTGACGCAACCCCATCCGCGTGCAGACCCTCCCACAGCGGGAACCCACCAGTAGATTTCGTGGGCGGCTCGGGCGTGACAGAGTGGGGTTGTGAGTGATGAGTTCAGCACCTCCCCGAGCCCCGCATCCGCCAAGCGTGCCGTGATCCACGAGGGTTTGCCTACGCAGTTGCCCGACATCGATCCGGATGAGACCAACGAGTGGCTCGACTCGTTCGATTCGATGCTCGAAGGTCGCGGTCGCGACCGTGCCCGCTACCTCATGCTGCGTCTCCTGGAGCGGGCCCGCGAACAGCAGGTCGGCGTTCCAGCGCTGCGATCAACCGACTACATCAACACCATCCCGCCCGAGCGTGAGCCGTGGTTCCCCGGCGACGAAGACATCGAGCGCCGCATCCGCGCCTTCATCCGCTGGAACGCCGCAGTCATGGTCTCCGACGCCAACCGGCCCGGACTCGAGGTCGGCGGCCACATCGCGACCTACCAGTCGGCGGCGTCCCTCTACGAGGTCGGCTTCAACCACTTCTTCCGCGGCAAGGATCACCCCACCGGCGGCGACCAGGTCTTCATCCAGGGCCACGCCTCCCCCGGCATCTATGCACGCGCCTTCCTCGAGGGCCGACTCACCGAGCAACAGTTGCTCAACTTCCGTCAGGAGGTGCAGCACGGACCTGGCAAGGGCCTGCCGTCCTACCCGCACCCGCGGTTGATGTCGGACTTCTGGGAGTTCCCGACGGTCAGCATGGGTCTGACCGCCCTCAACTCGATCTACCAGGCACGCTTCAACCGGTATCTGGAGAACCGCGGGATCAAGGACACCAGCCAGCAGCACGTGTGGGCCTTCATGGGCGACGGCGAGATGGCCGAGCCCGAGTCGCTCGGTGCGATCCGCGTGCCTGCTCGTGAGGAACTGGACAACCTCACCTGGGTGATCAACTGCAACCTGCAGCAGCTCGACGGCCCGGTGACCGGCAACGGCAAGATCATCCAGGAGCTCGAGGCCAACTTCCGCGGAGCCGGCTGGAACGTCATCAAGGTGATCTGGGGTCGCGAGTGGGACGCCCTGCTCGCCCAGGACGTCGACGGCGTACTGGTGAACGCGATGAACAGCACCCCGGACGGGGCGTTCCAGACCTACTCCACCGAGGACGGCGCCTACAACCGCGAGCATTTCTTCGGCCAGGACCCGCGACTGAGCAAGATGGTCGAGCACATGAGCGACCGCCAGATCGAGAAGCTGCCGCGCGGTGGCCACGACTACCGCAAGGTGCACGCCGCCTTCGATTCGGCCACCAAGCACGTCGGCCAGCCGACCGTGATCCTGGCCCACACCGTCAAGGGCTGGACGATCGACGCACTGGAGGGCAAGAACGCCACCCACCAGATGAAGAAGCTCAACCTGGAGAGCCTCAAGCTCTACCGTGATCGGCTCTACCTGCCGATGAGCGACCGCGACATCGAAGACGCCTACGAGTCCAACGGCACCGCACCGTTCTTCCACCCGGGCAACGAATCCCCCGAGATCCAGTACATGCTGGAGCGGCGCGCCCAGCTCGGTGGATCGCTGCCCCGTCGCATCGACCGGGCCAAGTCGCTCAAGCTGCCCGGCGACAAGGTCTACTCCGAGCTCAAACAGGGCTCGGGCAAGAACAAGATCGCGACCACGATGGCTTTGGTCCGTCTGTTGCGCGACTGGATGAAGGACCCCGAGATCGGAGAGCGCATCGTCCCGATCGCCCCCGACGAGTACCGCACGTTCGGCATGGACTCGATGTTCCCGAGCGCCAAGATCTACAACCCCGGCGGGC
>JARICB010000059.1 GCA_029264225.1 Nocardioides sp.
GGCTCGGTCCAGTGAGTGCCCGAATCGGGGGAGACGGCCTTGGCGGTGCTGGCACTGGCGAGGTCGGTCACGGGCTCAGCCTAGGTCGGGGAATCGCAGGTCCAGATTGGGGACCTGGATTCCGCCGTCGACTTCGATCATCTTGCCGGTCAGGTAGCCCCCTGCCGGCGAGGCGAGGTAGAGGACTGCGGCGGCGATGTCATCGGCGTCGCCGAGCCGCCCCAGCGGCGTACTGCCTTCCATCTGTTCCTTGAGCTCGGGAATGGCGGCCACCATGTCGAGCGCACTGGTCATGACCGAGCCGACGAAGATGCCGTTGACCCGGATACGCGGTGCAAGGTCGGCGGCGGCGAGGCGGGTCCAGTGCGCGAGGGCACCCTTGGCGGTGCCGTAGGCCACGTAGCCGCGGCCGGCCGAACGGCCCATCATCGACGAGATCGTGACGACGGACTTCTCACCGTCGCCGTCCAACAGGTGCGGCAGCGCCGCACGGGTGAGCGCGTGCGCGGTGGAGACGTTGAAGTGGAACGCCTCCTCCAGCGTCTTCACGTTGGTCTTGATGAACTCCTTGGGCATCGCGCCGCCCACATTGTTGACGACCGTGTCGAGGCGCCCGAACTCGTCGACCGCGGCCTGCGCCAGGGCTGCGACCGCCTCGGTGTCCGAGAGATCGGCGGGTACGACGAGGGCACGCCGGCCAGCCTCGTGGATCTGGCCGGCCACGACCTCAAGTTGCTCGGCAGTGCGGGCCGAGACCACCACGTCGGCGCCCGCCTGGGCCAGGGCCACCGCCGTCGCGGCTCCGATCCCCCGGCCGGCACCGGTCACGATGGCGACGTGATCGGTCAGGTGGAAGCGGTCCAGAATACTCATGCCCGCCAATCTAGAACACGTTCCAGTGGGTACGGGCCGTTCCGCGCCGACCAGGCGTCAGGTGGGGATCTCCGTGCATCGAGTGCCGCCGTCGGCATAGATGGTGGGCATGCACCGGTTGCAGTGAATACACAGGCCGCCCAGGGCGTCTCGGCGACTCAGACGGGCGACCAGATCCGGCTCGCGCAGCAAGGCACGGGCCATGGCCACGTATTCGAAGCCGTCGGCCATCGCCTTGTCGATGGTGGCGCGCTCGTTGATCCCACCGAGCAGCATCAGCGGGGTCGTCAGTTCGTGGCGCCAACTGAGCGCCTTGTCCCGGAAGTAGGCCTCCTCGAACGGGTAGGCGCGCAGGAACCATTGCCCCGCATACCGGATTCCCCACCGCACGGGCCGCGGCATCACTGCCGCGAACTCCGCCTGGGGGACATCGCCGCGGAACAGATACATCGGGTTCATCAGCGACGACCCACCACTCATCTGCATGGCGTCGAGGTGGCCGTCGGCGTCCAGCAGTCGGGCGAATTCGAGTCCCTCGGCGGTCGAGACGCCGCCCGCGAACCCGTCGGAGAGGGAGACCTTTGCGTAGATCGCGGCGTCGTCGCCGATCTCGTCGCGGACCGCGCGGGCGATCTGGCGGGCCAGCCTGGCTCGATTCTCCAGAGAGCCGCCCCAACGGTCCTTGCGTCGGTTGAGACCGGGTGCAAGGAACGAGGAGATCAGATAGCTGTGTGCCATGTGGATCTCGAGGGCGTCGAAACCGGCACGCACCAATGTGCGGGCTGCAGCTACGTAGGCGTAGGTGATGCGAGTGAGGTCGCGTTCGGAGGCCGATGCGACCAACTGCATGGACAGCGGCGACGGCATCCGGCTCGCGGCGAGCGCCCGTACGCCGGTGGATCGCCCGTTGGAGACCGGCCCGGCGTGCCCGAGTTGGCCGGAGACGGCGGCCCCTTCGGCGTGGACTGCGTCCGCGAGGCGGGCGAGCCCCGAGAGGGTGTCGTCACCGACGACGATCCCCTCCCGATGCGTGCGGCCCTCCGGCGCAACAGCGAGGTAGGCCACCGTGGTCATTCCCACACCCCCGCGAGCGACCTGGAGGTGGTAGTCGATGAGCTCGTCGGTGACCTGACCGTCGGGGGTCCGGCCCTCGAAGGTCGCCGCCTTGACGATGCGGTTGCGCAGTGTGACCGGCCCCAGCCGGGCGGCCCCGAAGGCGTCGGTCATCGGCGTTCCCAGGAGGTGTAGCGACGCACCGAGGGTGTCACCACGCCGTCGACACCCAGCTTCGCCAGTCGGCGCCACTGGGCCGGGGAGTTGGCCTGGCCCCCGACGACCACGATCTTGCGTCGGTGCAGACGCTTGACCCGAGCCTTCGTCAGGCTGGCGGCGGGCACGTTGTAGCCGGTGACGTCGCCGAGCGTGGAGGCGACCTTGGGCCAACCGCTGACGATCAGTTGCGTGTCGAGGTTGGGCGCGAGGCGGCGTACTCGCCGGAGCACCGTGACCCGCAACGAGGAGACGGAGACCTGGTCGAAGACGTTGGAATCCTTGATCAGGTTGACCACGCCACGCACCTGCGCGATCGACCAGTTGCTGCCCTTGAGCTCGATCATCAGCGTGGCGCCGGTCTTGTCGGCGAAGTCGAGCAGCTCGGCCGCGGTGGGGAGCGGCTTCTTGGTGTGGTTCTCCCGGCACTTCTTGGTCAGCTTGCGCAGCGTCCAGGCACCGATCGGGCCCGCGCAGTTGGTGGTGCGTCCGACGCCGCTGTCGTGGAGTACGACGAGTTGGTCGTCCTTGGTCCGTCGCAGGTCGGTCTCGATCGCGGTCGCGCCCTGATCCAGCGCTTCGCGGAAGGTGGCCAGGGTGTTCTCCCCGAACCCTCGGGTCGGGGCACCGCGATGGGCGGTCAGGGAGAAGTCACGCTCGCCAGCAAGCGGCGAGGTGGTGGTAGGCGCGGAGACGGCCGGCAGGGTGATCGAAGAGAGGCCGGCGGCAACGGTGAGCGCGAGGGTGAAGGAGAGCAGGCGACGTAGAGACACGGCCGACATCATGCCGGGTGGGACGGGGTCAGGGGTGATCGGGAGTGAACCGGATCGGGAAGCGCAGGGCGCCGGTGTTGCCGGAGACCGGCAGCCACTCGCCGGGCCCGTCCGGTACGGCGTCGCGCAGCCGGCGCGCCAGCAGCGGCAACGCGAC
>JARICB010000089.1 GCA_029264225.1 Nocardioides sp.
TTCGCGGGTGGATTCGTCGTACTCGATCGAGATGATCGCGGTCGAGACGATCGCTAGACCGCGACCCGAACTCCACTTGTAGTTCCCCTCAACGGCGGCCGACAGGCTCTGGGCGAAGCCCACTGAGTCCTGCTGGATCTTGGTGATCCGGTTGCCCTTGGCCGGGTCGTTGGCATACATCGAGAATGCCGGAGCCAACGAGCCGACAACTTCGTTGAAGAGCTGGGAGGCGGCGTCGTTGTCAACGTCGGTGAAATCGAAGACGCGACCGGGTTCCAGGTAGGACGCAGGCACGAACGCCTTGATGAAGAGGATCGGGTCGATGATGCTGAGGGTGTAGGTACCACGGGTAACCGCGCCGACCTGGGCGTTCATGTAGGCGTCGTCCCAGTAGATCTCGGACTGGGTGCCGAAACGGTTGTTCGGCAACTCCTTGAGAGTCACAAAATAGGCGCGCTGCTGGGTTCCCGGCTGGCCACCGAACTTGAAGCGCTCCCACGAGCTGGTGATCAGCGGGCTGACGATGCCGTCGCCGGCGAAGATCGACTGGGAGTTCTGGTTCTCCGAGTTCCACTCATACGCGCCAGCCTCCGCAGCGAAGCCGGTGATGGCGCCGTCCTGCATCAGGACCAGGCCGTAACCCTCCGGGACCACGATCCTGCTGCCGTTGGTGATGACGCCGTCCGAACCCTTGGTGTTCGACCCGCGCCCGGAATTGGTTCCCTGCGCCTCCGCAGCGAACAGTGCGGCCGTCGGCGCGAGGGCGTTGGGCACTGTGAAGAAGTCTTTCCATTGATCGGCCAGGGTTCCCCCGAGGGCACCGGTCGCCGCCTGAATCAGTCCCATGACCGTCCCCTACTTTCGCCTGAAAATTCTCGAAAATTCTACGGGTGGAGCAGCCACCGCGGGTGCGAACCGAGGAACACGACAGCCCGAGAATCGGCAGGCCCGGGGATCACGCCAGCGAGACCCCGTTCTGCTGGACCTCGGCCGCCACACATACGACACAATCGGTAGGTGGCCTCCGTCCCGCACCAGGTGATTCGCTCGGTGCGTTTCCTGGCTGCCTCTGATCCGGGACAGGTCCGACTGGTGAGCGCCGCCGGCACGGCTCTGACGGTGCTCCTGGCCATGGTGGCCTCCATCGGTTTCATCACAGCGACAGACAACCCGGTTACGGTCGCGATGCTCGGCACCATCGTCGCCATGCAGTCGGCAGCGGCAGTATGGGACCGCACACCGCGGGCCCGGATCGTCACCACGGCACTGATGGCGCTATCAGCAGCGGGCGCCGTACTGCTCGCGGCAGCATTGTCCGAATTCGGTACGGCTGCCGATGTCGGATTCATCGCCGTCCTGTTCGCCGCTGTGTGGGTACGCCGATTCGGCCCGCGGGGAATGGCCCTCGGAATGGGCGCCTTCGTCTCCTACTTCTTCGCACTCTTCCTGCACGTCGAGATCTCGCAGGTGCCGGTCCTGCTGGTCGCGATCGTGATCGGAGTCGCGGTCGCGGTGCTCGTGCGTGCAGCGATCATTCGCGACCGACCCCACTCAGAGGTACGCCGCCTGGTGCGTGCGTTACGCGCAGCCTCCGTATCAGTGCTGGAGGCCGCCGCACCCGGGCGACCCCGCGACCCGAGCGTGCTGCGGCGCAAGCTGACCGGCCTCTCCGACACCGCGATGATGATCGAGGACTGGCTTGATCGCAATGATGCAGCCCTACATCTGAGCATCACCAGTCATGACCTGTCGGTGCGAATCTTCGAGGCGCAGATCGCCACCGAGCAGCTCGCCAGTGCCATCTGGCCACTGGGCCAGGAGGAGTCATGGTCAGCGGACCTCGGCCTGGCGATGACCGCCGTCGACGCGTGCCTGCGCGACGATCCGTCGGACGAGGCGCTGCAGGCGATGCGTCGGATTGCGCTCGAGGTGGCGAACAAGGCCGATCCCAGTCAGCAGAGCGGTGTGGCGACGATCCTCGCGGCGCGCGCCGTACAGGCCCATGGGGCCATCCACCGGATCACCGCGAACGCGCCGGACCACCCGGCGCGCACGCCCGGCACGCCCACGGACGACGCAGCAGCGACCACAGCGGTGTCGGCCGATGCCCAGGCGCTCGATGCGACCGAACCGACCGAGGGGCCCGGCCTCAACCCCTACACCAGGGCAGCCATCCAGGTAGCCGTCGCCACCAGTGCCGCCATGGTCCTGGGTGATCTGATCTCGCCGAACCGCTGGTACTGGGCTGTGCTGGCGGCGTTCTTGGTGTTCACCGGCGTCACCACCCGTGGCGAACTGCTGACCAAGGCCGGCAACCGGATCCTCGGCACCGTGCTCGGAGTCGTCGCCGGCGTGCTGCTAGCGGCCGCGGTCGGCGACCGGACCATCATCGCCATGACCCTGATTGTCGCGTGTGTCTTCTTCGCCTTCTGGCTGGTGGCGATCAACTACGCGCTGCTGGTCTTCTTCACTACGGTACTGCTGGCGCTGCTCTACGGGCTTCTGGGTCAGTTCAGGATTGGCGTCCTGGAGGTGCGGATCTACGAAACAGCGGTCGGTGCGGCCATGGGCATCGTGGCGTCGTTCGTCATCCTGCCGGTGAAGACTCGCTCCAACGTCCAGGAGAAGGTTGAGGCCTATCTCTCGCTGGTGAGTGAACTGATCGACGCCAGCATCGAATCGGTGATCACGCCCGGGAGCGGCGCCAACCTGGTCGCCATCTCCCGCGCCCTCGACAACGCGTTGCGAGATGTCACCACAGCCGCGAAACCCTTGAGCCTGGGGCCGACGACTCGCGGCCGACGCAGCACCCGCCGCCTGCTGCTCGTGCTCCAAGTAGGCGGACGGGCGGCGCACTCCCTCGCCCGAGCTGGCTTCGTCGCGGCCTTCGCCGATCCCGAGACTGCTCCCGCGGAGGAGACCGCACGTGCGTTGCGCGCCGCCGCAACCCTGGTGCACGAGCACCTCGCCCTGGTGGCAAAGGTCGTCGCCGGCGAGACCTTCGAACGACCCGAGCGCAGCGCCGAGTCACCCGTGCTCGACGTGTTGACCACCGCTCCCCATGCCGCCGGCGCCCTGCGCAGCGCAGTGCACGCACTGAGCAAGTTGAACCAAACGTTTCTGGAGCTGATCTCCTGAGCGCTCCTGGTCGCGACGGCTGGCGTAGGGAAATGAGCGGCGTCACCCACGGCACTCTTGGCCACCCTTCGCCGCAAGGCCACCGGTGACGCGATGGCGGTGCGTCTTTGGGTCCCCCTCGATCTGGGTTCGTCGGTCGCGGAGACGCGCGGACATTGGTCGTGACGTGAGACCACGCTGAGCGTGAGGGCGCCCCTTCTCGGAGACCAATGTCCGCGCGTCTACGAGTCACGCCGACCCGACCCCCGACCAAGCGCACCGGAAGCGGACTCAGGGCCGCCACGTGCAGGGCACTCAACTGACCTACCCAGCCCACGGGACGCAAAGGAACTCTCGGTATCCGACCGGGCCCACCACCGCAGTGCGTAGACGAGGTGGTTCATCATCTTCCCGGGGGCTGCAACACCCCAGAAGTCTCCATTCCCCCGGTTAACCGGGGGAACAGGGGAGCACGGGATGTACGCCGGGGGGCGGCTTGGCACCCACAGACTCGGGGCATCGCCGGCTACGAGCCGTGGAACAATCCCCGATGGCCAGCGTGCCCGTCCGCGCTGGCCGACCCACCCTGCTCCTTCGCCCACCAGTCAACAACTGATTCGGAATCGGATCGGCACCCACACCGGGAGACCCCGTGCGACACATTGGAATCAGCCGTCCCGCAGCCCTTCTCCTTGCCGCCGTCATTGCTGGCAGCGCCCTGACCGGCTGCTCCGACGCCAGCGACGAGAACACGCCCGCGGCCGAGCCGGCGCCTACTGCGTCTGTCGAGGAGACCGCCGCACCTGCGGCGACCGCGCGGCTGGTCCAGGAAAGGACCGGAGGCTCCATCGGGTGCGTTTCTGAGGTCGAGAACAACACCCGGTTCACCTTTTACCAGCCCATCGCCAAGGCTGACGGCGACGTGACGATCACCGCCGCCCAGGCTGTCGGCAAGGACGTCAAGCTCACCGATTCCCAGGGCGTCCTCGTTGTCGCGAACAAGCGCCGCGGGGTTGGGGCCTACTCCGGATCGGCGTGGCCGATCCCGGACTCGGACGGCCTCAAGAACAAGACCGACCCGGCCAGCCGACAGAAGTTGGTCGGCATGCGTCTGACGGACGGCCAGCGAGTACTGCCGCTCCTGGGCGTGCGCGTCACACCTGGGTCGATCCTGCAGGGCATCAAGCTCGACTACTCGGACCAGGACCACAACTCCTCGTCAGTGGTCCTCGAGATGAACACCCGATTCGTCGGGACCCGATGCTGAGCCCCCACACCCACTGGCTCAGTGCCCGGTGTGGCGTTTGCGGATCACCAGCTTCGACTCATCGGCACTGACGACCTCCATCTCCCGCGGCACCCCCTGCGAGGCACCCTCGCTGAGCGTGATCAGGTCGCCGTCGAGGGCCCAACGTCCGGTCGCTGCCTCGGGCACGTCGCTGGCGCCCAGGCCGGTCTCGGCGAACGAGCCGTCCGCGCGCAGTTCCAAGCCCATCCGGCCACGAGCCGGCGGCAGGTCGGTGCCCGCCGGGCGGAAGACCATCTCGTTGTCGCTGTCCTCCTCCCGGACGTGGATCCAATGACCGCTCACCCGATCGCGCGCGAGAGGCATCTACGCCCCGAGGAACGACTTGCGCGGACCGGCCAGGCAGGCGCTCATCCGGGAGACCTGCCCTGCGGTGAACATGAACATCGCTGCGTCGTCGACATAGTCCATGTAGTTCATGAACATGTCGCCATGCGGTCCGTTGCTGCAACTGACCTTGGGGTAGGTCGGGGTGCCGTAGTTGGGGCCCTTGCAGTTGGGCGTGTCCGGGACGCGGTCGCCGCCGCTGCAGTCGAGGGTGTCGCCCCAGATATGGCGCAGGTTGAGCCAGTGCCCGACCTCGTGGGTCACGGTGCGGCCCTTGTTGAACGGTGCCCCCACCGTGCCGGTGGTCCCGAACGCCGCGTTGAGGATGACCACTCCATCGGTCGCCTTGGGACCGCCGGGGAACTGGGCATAGCCCAGGAGTCCGCCACCGAGCGTGCAGACCCAGATGTTCAGGTAGGCGTCGGTAGGCCAAGCCGTCGAGCCGCCCTTGTTGGCCCGCTTGACCGCATCGCCGGCGCCGAACCAGGCGTGCTCGGTCTGCACCCGGACGATTCCGTTGGTGCGGTTTCCGTCGGGATCCTTCGTCGCGAGCTGGAACTTGATCTTCGGGTCTCCCACCAGGCCCTGCCACGGCGGGGGCACCTTGGAGACGTCGGGATTGGTGGAGCGGAAGTCATCGTTGAGGACGTCCATCTGGCTGCGGATCTGGGCCTCGCTGATGTCTTCCTTCGGCTTCTTGTAGACCACGTGCACGACCGTCGGGATCGTGACCAGCTTGCGGGCAACCCGGGTGGCCTCGCCCGAGGTGATGGCGCGGGCGGTGAAATCTTCAGCGCGTTGCTGGCCGGCCCGGAAGGACGGCTCCTCCTCCAGCAGACGTTCGTACTCCTGCATGG
>JARICB010000102.1 GCA_029264225.1 Nocardioides sp.
AGAGTGGACTCCGACGTGCGCCATCTGCCTTGTCTCGCTGCCGACTTGTCTGCGCCGTACATCAAGAAGGCGACTGCGGTGAGGAGCCCGTAGGCGACCAGGAGCATGACGGGCAGTTCGTCGAGCACGCAAAGTCCGGCCACGAGGATGAAGAAGAGGGTCGCCACAGCGAAAGCAAGTGGTGTGCCGCCGGTCTTCGCCCGGCCAGATCTGGAGCCCAGGTAGCGCACGTTCGTTGCGCGTGCCCGACCCTGTTCGTCATGGAGTTCCGTGTAGCTGACCGGGGAGCCGGTCACAGGCCGCCGGCCGCGCGGGAAGGCACTTACGTGAGCAAACACCCGCGAACTGTCAGTATCGGAGGCAATGAAGCCGAAGCCCCGGTCGTCGTTCCAGTCCGTCAGGACGCCCTGCCGGCGGCTCACCGTGCCGGAGCGCGCAGGACGCTCACGCTGAATGGTGAATCGGCCTGCCAAGGGCGCATGTCGTACGTCGCGAAGCGCTGCTCGAGGACCAGATCCATCGTGGAGATGGCGGTGTCCACGTCCGCAGCAGTGAAGCCGTTGCCCGCTCGGCAGCCGATGACGAAGAAGGCATCGGGACGAAGGTGAGCGGCGATCCGCTCCAACACCCTGTTCCGGTGCTCGGGGGGCACGAAGTCCAGGACGTTCCCGACGATGAATGCGCCGTCGAAGGTTGCAGTCTCGCCGTCGAGAACGAGATCCAGTTGGGACAGGTCCGAAACTACCCAGGTCGCTGTTGGGTGCTCCGCGCTAGCGGCTGCGATGAGTGCGGGGTCGACGTCGACGCCCACCACTTCGTGACCAAGTGTGGCGAGGTATCCGCCGTGTCGCCCGGGGCCACACCCGGCGTCGAGCAGGCGGGCATGACGAGGTGCAAGGGCGTCGACCAGGCGGGCCTCCCCCTGAAGATCGTCGCCGCGAGCGGCCATCGCCCGGAAGCGTTCGATGTACCACTGCGAGTGCGCCTCGTCGGTCAGGCCCGGCCAGGTGGAACCCACCGGCGCATCCGCTGAAGGGTCGTTCGGGACAGTGTTCACGGGGCTCCCTGTGGCGCGATTCTTGATCTGGTGCGGGTCAGCGATGACCATGACGTGAACCTACGCGACTGTCCCGAGCAATAGGGTCGTCGGGTGAGTGAAGATCAGCGAGTGAGCAGCGACCCCCGTGAGCCCCCCAAGTCGAGCTCATCAGGAGCGGCGCGGTGGGCCGACTACCTCGACTGGGTTCGGGGGGACTTGATTGCAACGGTGACCGCTCTGCCGCACGAGGAGCAGCGGACCTCGCGTGTGCGGAGTGGATGGACGCCGATCGAGCTCCTGAACCATGTCTTTCACATGGAACAGCGGTGGTTCGTGTGGGGTTTCCTGGGCGAGTCGGTGGATCACCCGTGGGGTGACTGGAACCAGCCCGAGCCATGGAGCGACGACGACGGTGATGAGGTTCGGCCGGGGGCGCGCTGGATGGTTCCGGCAGACACCTCTGCTGAGGAGATCGCAGAGAAGCTTCGCGTGCTGGGCGCACGCACGCGCTCGATTCTCGCCGAGCACCCGGTCGAGGCCATTGGCAATGCCGGCGGACGCTTCGCGGATGATCCTCCGTCACTTGAGTGGATCTGCTTCCACGTGCTGGCTGAATACGCCCGGCATGCCGGGCAGTTGGACATCGTTGCCGAACTTCGACTCGACTAGCGGACTCGATTCGACCCTGAAGGTCGCCCGCTGGGTGGCGAAGATGCAGAGCAACACGATGCCGGCGGCAACGAGCGTGGTGGGCTCGAACAGTTCGCCGATGAGGAGCACTGCCCACATGATCGTGAGTAGGGGCTGTGCCAGCTGAATCTGGCTGGCGCGGGGAACGCCGATCAACCCCATGCCTCGATACCAGATCACGAAGCCGAAGAACTGGGACACGAACGCCAGGTAGGCCATTGCGCCGATGGCGGCTCCGGTGAGCTCGACCGGCTCACGGGCGAGCGCCACCCCTGCCACGACAACATTGACGGGGGCTGCGAGGAGCACTCCCCAGGCGATGACGCGCCAGCCGGCCAGATGGGAGGACAACCGGCCGCCCTCGGCATACCCGGCGGCGCATAGCACTAGGGCAGCGACCAGGTGGAGGTCTGCGACGGTAGGGCGTCCGGCGTTCTGGGCCAGGGTGAAGAACACGACCGTGAGAGCTCCCAGGCCGGCAGCTGCCCAGAAGCCGGGGGAGGGGCGGGCGCCGGTTCGCATCACTGAGATCGCGGCAGTGGCCATGGGGAGAACGCCGATCACCACGGCAGAGTGAGCGGTGGATGAGGTCTGGAGCGCCAGGGTGGTGAGCAGCGGGAAGCCGATGGCGCAACCGGCGGCAACGACCAGGAGCCCCGGCCAGTCGTGCCGCTGGGGCGCCGGCCCGCTGAACACCGACATTCCGGCGGCGGCCAGGACTGCCGCCAAGGTGCCTCGCACCCCTGCCGCACTCCACGGTCCGAAGCCGTCGAGCGCCCAGACGGTGGCGGGGAAGCTGAAGGAGAACGCGACGACCCCCAGTGTCGCCAGCAGGGTGCCGCGCCGATGGGATTGCGCTACGGCATTGAAGGCAATAGTGCTACTCTCGTTTCTCATGAAAAAGGATAGCAGTGCGCAGATGTTGGCGGCTGCACTCGGGGCTGAGATAGCTGGCCTGGCCGCCGGCGCCAGGGTGCCGAGTCAGCGCGAGTTGGTCAATCGCTTCGGCGCCAGCGCCACCACGGTGGCCCACGCTCTCTCCTTGTTGGCCCAACGTGGGCTGGTCGAGGCGCGTCCCGGTGCTGGCACCTACCGCACCAACTCCTACCCATCCGCGGTCTCCGGTGACACCTCCTGGCAGGAGGCTGCCCTGGACATCACCGAGCACCTTGCGGGTGGTCCGCAACGTAGGTTTGAGAGTCGATTCCTGACCAATGCTCTCGCCACCAGTGGTCCCGAAGTCGTCGATCTCAACGGCGGCTATCTCCATCCCCACCTCCAGCCGCTTACGTTGCTCACGGCAGGGCTCTCCCGGGCGGCACGCCGGTCGGAGGCCTGGGAGCGGCCACCCGCCGGAGGCATTCCGGAACTCCGGGATTGGTTCAGTGCAGAGATCGGTGGCGGCCTGACTCGCCACGACATCGCCCTCACCGGCGGGGGACAGAATGCGTTGGCGACGGTCCTGCGCGCGCTCGCTCAACCGGGTGACCCCGTAATCATCGAATCGCCTACCTATCCCGGGACCATCGCCGCCGGACACGCGGCAGGCCTGCGGCTCGTGCCCGTCCCCCTCGACGAGCATGGCATGCAGCCCGACGCCTTGGACGAGGCCTTGTCCAAGGCGAGTGCGCGCGTGATCGTGCTGCAACCGCTCTTCCACAACCCCACTGGCGCCACGATGACCACCGCGCGGCAGGCCGAGATTCTCGAGATCGCTCGTCGGCACCGAGCCTTCGTGGTCGAAGACGACTTCGCCCGGTATCTGGCTCACCGCGATGCCGGGCTGTTGCCCCCGCCGATGATCGCCAACGACCCGCACGGGAGCGTCGTACACATCAGATCGCTGACCAAGGTCGCCTCGCCCAGCCTTCGAGTGGCGGGCGTTGCCGCTAGGGGGCCGGTAATGGCGCGACTGCGCGCGGCGTTCGTCATCGACACCATGATGGTGCCGGCGCCCCTGCAACTCACTGCGTTGGAGATCGTCACCGGCCCCGGCTGGCGGCGTGCTCTGTCCACCCTCGGGGCGGAGTTGGCGCGGCGTCGAGACGCCGCGGTGCGCGCTGTCATCACGGGGTTCGGCCCGCAGAGCCTCGCCATCACGCCACGAGGCGGCTACCACCTGTGGGTTGCGCTCCCGACCCATGAGGACGCCGATCGCAACTCCGAGGCTGGGTTGGCGGCGGGCGTGTCGCTCACTCCGGGTAGCAACTACTACCCGAGCGGTCCCGGTCTGCCGCACCTTCGCCTCAGCTATGTGGCCGCCCCCTCGGCGACCGATGTGGTCACTGGGATCCAGCGGCTTGCCCGAGCACTCGCGCCATGAGACCCACCAAGGCGGGACTTCTCCCTCTAGCGGTGTCTCCCTGAACCGGACATGGTGGGGGCATGACTGAAGACGCGTATCGGGGAGGCGCTGCAGACCCGAGGTCCGCGCCGAGTTGCCCAGCGGGGGGTTGGCCCTGCCGGGCTACGCTGGAAGATTATCCGCGCTACGAACGAGGAGATTTTCATGGATCTGTTCACACGTGCCGACGTGGAGTCGCTTGCCGAATCGGGCCAAGGCGACACCCAGATTTCGCTTTTCATGCCGACCCACCGCTTCGGGGTAGGGATCGAGGCCGACAAGCTGCGATGGAAGAACCTGGTCAATGGCGTCGAGCACGTGCTCGCGGAGAAGTTGCGCCGCCCGGAGGTCGAGGCACTGCTGGCCCCCGCGCGTGCGTTGCAGGAGGACGCGCTCGGTTGGCAGTACATGAGCGACGGGATCGCCATGTTCCTACGCCCCGACTGGCACCGGACCTTCCGCGTTCCTGCGCCGATGCCCTCCCTGGCCACCGTGGGTGAGCGCCTGGTGATGGGCCCGATGCTGCGCTTGCTCTCCGGTGACGAGCACTTCCTGGTGCTGGCGTTGAGCCAGCGCGAGATTCGGCTGATGGATGGCAGCCGCAACACCGTGGAAGAGGTCCAGCTGACCGACGTCCCCACCAGTGTGAAGGACTTCATCGAACCGCGGGAGCCTCGCTCCGACACGATGGCCCGCACAGCCGCGGACGCCGGCCGGGGAGGGCCGGCCGTGTTCTACGGCCACGGCGCAGGAGACCACCACCTGAAGAACGACGAGGTCGTCAGGTTCTTGCGTGCGGTCTCGACCGGACTCCACGACGTGCTCGCCGGACAGAGCGCACTGATGGTGCTGGTCGGGCTCGAACAGCTCGTGGCGGCCTACCGCGAGGTCAACTCCTACGGACACGTCCTCGACGAGAGCGTTGACCACAATCCCGACCAGCTCTCCTCGGCCGAGGTGCACAAGCTGGCCTGGCCGGTCATCGAGAGGCAGCTTCGCGCCCAGCGTGAAGTCGTGATCGAGCAGTTCCATCAGCTGAACGGCACCGGCCGGGTCTCCAGCGATCTGCACACGGTGTCCGAGGCCGCCGGCGAGGGGCGGGTCGAGACGCTGTTCGTGAAGGCCGATCCGTGGTGCTGGGAGGGGGTCTCCGATGACCCGGAGCCGGTCGTGAAGCTCGGCGCCGACGAGAGGTACGCCGAATGCGAGCTCGTAGACGCAGCAGCCGTGGCGACGCTGAACAACAGCGGTCAGGTCTACGCCACCTCACAGACCGTGGCACCCGACAGCGAAGTCGCAGCGATCTTCCGCTACTGAGTCAGCTCGCCGCAGAGTTCGCGCGAGCGCTCCCACAATCCGTCGATGAGCCTCTGGTCGTGGGCCTGCTTGTTCTCCCGACCGTCTGGCGTGAGTCGGCTGAAGTAGCGGCCGTTGACCTCGGGAGCGGGGCCGCCCTGGGCCAGGACGATCAGCGGAGCCGCGCCGTCGGCGACGCTGATCGTGGCGAACCGCTTGAGCGGCGAGCGGTAGAGCAGCCCGACGACCCACGAGTCGCGGCCGAAGGAACTGCCGACCGGGCCGGGGTGGACCGCGACCGACGCGATCCCATCACCGGACCAGCGTTGGGCAATACCGCGGGTGAAAAGGATGTTCATCAACTTGCCGGTGCCGTAGGCGGTGAACTCGCGCGCCCGACGGTGCTCGTAGTCGAGGTCGTCGAGCACGATCCTGCCCATCAGGTTGGCGACGCTGGAGGTGTTGACGACCAGCGACGAGCCGGCCCTGGCCAGCTGGGGGTGGAGCAGATGGGTCAGCAGGAAGGGCGCCAGGTGGTTGATCTGGAAGTTGGGTTCGTGAGCGTCATGGGTCGTGCGTGAGGGGGCGAACGTGCCACCGGCGTTGTTCAGCAGCACGTCGAGGCTCTCCACCCGCTCGCCGACCTGGGCGGCGAGGCGGCGTACGTCGTCCAAGCGGGAGAAGTCGGCGATCAGGGGTTCTGTGCCGACCTCTTCGGCGATCGGTCGGAGTTTTTCGGCCGAACGTCCGGTGACGTGAACCGTCGCCCCAAGAGCCGCCAGCACGCGGGCTGTCTGGGCCCCGATCCCGTCGCTCGCTCCGGTCACCAGGACCGTACGGCCCGCCATCGTCTGTTCCGTCATACCGCGAGCCTAGGATCACCCCCATGGTCAACTACCTCGAACTCCTCCCCGCCGTCGATGTGAAGGGCGGCCAGGCCGTCCAACTGGTGCAGGGCGTCGACGGCTCCGAGAAGCGCTTCGGTGACCCGATCGAGGCGGCGTTGCGCTGGCAGAAAGCGGGTGCCGAGTGGATCCACCTCGTCGACCTGGATGCGGCGTTCGGCCACGGTCACAACCGCGACCTGCTCGCCAAGATCGTCGGCAGCCTCGACATCGACGTTGAGATGAGCGGCGGGATGCGCGACGACGAGTCGCTCAAGGCTGCGATGGATGCCGGGTGTCGTCGCGTCAACATCGGCACCGCGGCGCTGGAGAGCCCTGAGTGGTGCGCCAAGGTGATCGCCGAGTACGGCGACCGGGTGGCCATCGGCCTCGACGTCCGTGGCACCACGCTCGCCGCCCGCGGCTGGACCCGCGAAGGAGGTGACCTCTACGAGACCCTGGCTCGCCTCGACGCCGAGGGTTGCGCGCGCTACGTCGTGACCGACGTCAACAAGGACGGCATGCTCCAGGGGCCCAACCTCGACCTGCTCCGTGCGGTCTGCGAACGCACCGACCGGCCGGTCATCGCCTCCGGTGGCGTCACGACCCTCGACGACATTCGCGCCCTGATGGATCTGGTGCCCGTGGGCGTCGAGGGCGCCATCGCGGGTACGGCGCTCTACGAGGGCCGGTTCACCATCGAAGAGGCGCTGGCCCTGACCAAGGGCGCTCTGTGAGCCTCGCCGTACGCGTCATCCCGTGCCTCGACGTCGACGGCGGCCGTGTCGTCAAGGGCATCAACTTCGTCGACCTGCGTGATGCCGGTGACCCGGTCGAGCTCGCGCGCACCTACGACGCGGAGGGCGCCGACGAGCTCACCTTCCTCGACATCTCCGCCTCCCACGAGGGCCGCGCCACCACCATGGAGATGGTGAGCAAGTGCGCCGAAGAGGTCTTCATCCCGTTGACGGTCGGCGGGGGAGTGAGCAGCGTCGCCGACGTCGACCGACTGCTGCGCGCCGGCGCCGACAAGGTGGCCATCAATACGGCCGCGATCAACCGTCCCGCGCTGGTCGCCGAGATCGCTGACCGCTTCGGCAGCCAGGTGCTGGTGCTCTCGGTCGATGCGCGCCGTGCAGAGACAGACTCGGGTTTCGAGGTCACCACCCACGGTGGCCGCAAGAGCGCCGGACTCGACGCCATCGAATGGGCAGCCCGGGCAGCGCAGCTCGGTGTCGGCGAGATCCTGCTCAACGCGATGGACTCCGACGGCACCCGCGACGGCTTCGACCTCGACCTGATCGCTGCCGTACGCCGCGAGGTCACCATCCCCGTCATTGCCAGCGGGGGAGCGGGACGAGTCGAGCACTTCTCCGACGCTGTCGATGCGGGCGCCGACGCAGTGCTGGCCGCCACGGTCTTTCACTTCGGCACGCTGCGGATCGGTGAGGTCAAGGACGGACTGCGTGCCGACGGCCACCCTGTCCGCGAGGCTCGGATCGGCGGACACGAGCAGTCATGATCAGGGCCATCAGAGTGATGCTCACCGGACGATCCGGGCTCGGTGTGTTTCTTGCCGTGGTGGCCTTCTTCGTCTCCTTCTCCACGAGCCTGCTTCCGCGCACCTGGGAGTTCCAGGCCGCAGCAGCCGGGCTGTCCGCTGCTACCGCCTACGCCCTGGGTGCACTCCTCCAGTGGCTGCTCAGTCCGGTGATCCGGTTCCTCGGGCTGCGGGTGGTCGTCGAGCCGAAGCGCCGACAGTTGGTCTACACCCTGGTGAGCGTGGCGGTGATCGCGCTGTTGCTGTGGGTGGCCTATGAGCAGCGGCAGGCCCGGGCCAGGACCGCGAGCTTGGTCCAGATGGACCCCCCGACGACCCTCGAGGACGTCTTCGCTGTGGGTGGCGGGATCGCCGTCGCCCTGGTGGTGGTGCTGCTCGTGGTGGCCGTGCGGATCGCCCTGGCCGGATCACGCGTGCTGCTGAGGCTCGCGCTGCCGCCGTGGATCGCCCGCGTCACCGCGCTCGTGCTTGTGCTCGCGTTCGTCGCCTGGGCGAGCAACCAGTTCCTGGTGCAGCGCACCCTCGAGTCGATCTCGGCTGCCGCTGCGCGCGTCAACGAGACCCCACCCGACCTCCCGGAGCCGACGTCGAGCCTCCGCTCCGGAGGACCCGGCTCGACCCAGCCATGGGCGGAGCTCGGCCTCCAGGGGCAGCGATTCACCGCGAGTGGATCGAGCGCAGCTGACATCGAGGCGGCGACAGGTCGCCCGGCCGAGGAACCGATCCGGGTCTACGCCTCCCTGCGACCGGACATGTCGCTGGCGGACGTGGCCGACAACGCGGTGACCGAGCTCGAGCGCACCGGAGCCTTCGATCGCGACGTGCTCACCCTGATCGGCACCACCGGTCGGGGTTGGGTCGACGAATACAACGTCTCCTCCGTCGAATACCTCACCGACGGCAATTCGGCCACCGCCGCGATGCAGTACTCCTACCTGGCCAGCCCGGTCGCCTTCCTCACCAGCCGCGAGGCGCCGGCCGAGGCTGGTCGACTGCTCTTCGACAAGGTCTACGCCGTGTGGTCGCAGCTTCCGGTCGATGATCGTCCCGAGCTCTACGTCAGCGGCGAGTCGCTCGGTGCCTTCGGCGGCACCGCCGCCTTCGCCGACGCCGACGAGATGCTCGAGACGATCGACGGGGCCGTCTGGATCGGCACCCCGAGCTTCACCCCGCTGTGGCGCTCGATCACCGCCGAGCGGCTGCGCGGCAGCCCGCAGGTCTCGCCCGTCTACGAGCAGGGCCGCAACATCCGGTTCGTTACCGACCAGGTCGGTCTCAGTGCGGACGCCTACGGTCGCGAGTACGGCGAGTGGCAGCGGCCCCGGGTGGTGTTCCTCCAGCACGCCTCGGACCCCATCGTGTGGTGGTCGCCGTCGCTGGCCTACCAGGAGCCCGACTGGGCCCGGGAGGCTGTCGGCTCCGACGTGAACCCCGACCTGCGGTGGTGGCCACTGGTCACGTTCTGGCAGGTGACCCTCGATATGGCAGTCGCCAACGAGCCGCCGGCCGGTCACGGCCACATCTACCAGGACGACGTGCTGCCGGTCTGGGACGCCGTACTCCATGACGAGCCCACCGAGCCGGACGAACTCGACAGGATCACTGCTGCGCTGCGGGAATCGGCGCCTGAATCGGGCGAAGGTTGAGACCGGTAACGCGGGCCTGGAAGCGAGAACTACGCTTCCGCCATGCGCACGATCCTTCGCCCCGCGACCCTGGCAGCTACGCTCGCCGCCCTCCTGCTCGCCACGGCCTGTGGCGCCCCTCGTGACGAGGCGGATTCGGCCACCGATCCGACCGACACCTCCAAGGCTTCGGCCTGCAGTCCCGACGACCTCAAGACGCTGACTCCCGGCACCCTGACCGTTGGCACCGACTCCCCGGCCTACGCACCGTGGTTCGTCGACGACGACCCCACCAACGGCGAGGGCTACGAGTCCGCAGTGGCCTACGCCATCGCCGACCAGCTCGGCTACGACACCGATCAGGTCACCTGGGCGGTGGTGCCCTTCAATGCCGTGGTCAGCCCCGGTGAGAAGAAGTTCGACATCGACCTGAACCAGGTCTCCATCACCGAGCAGCGCAGGAAGGCCGTGGACTTCTCCAGCGGCTACTACGACGTGCGCCAGGTCGTCATCACGACCGAGGGCAGCGCGATCGCCGGCGTCACGAGCCTGAGCGAGTTGGCCGACGCCAAGCTCGGCGGCCAGGTAGGCACCACGAGCTACCTCGCGATCGACGAGCAGATCGGCTCCTCGAAGCAGGGAGCGGCCTTCGACACCAACGACCAGGCCGTGCAGGCGCTCCAGAACGGCCAGATCGACGGCATCGTCGTCGACCTGCCTACTGCCTACTACATGACGGCCGTCCAGCTCGACAAGGGCCTGATCGTCGGCCAGTTGCCGCTTCCGGAGGGCGACGTCGAGCAGTTCGGCGCGGTCCTCGACAAGGACAGCCCGCTGACGGCCTGTGTCTCTGACGCGGTCGACGCACTCCGCGAGGACGGCACCCTTGACCGTCTCGCCAGCGAGTGGTTGGAGCAGCAGGGCGCTCCCGAGCTCTCCTGATGCCAACAGCCGACACCGACGTCTGGGAGCCGTCCCAGATTCAGCGGGAGCGGGCCGCGTGGCGTCGGCGCAGGGCACTGCGCAGCGGGACGATCGCAGCGATCAGCACTCTGGTGGTGCTGGGTGTGGTGGCGATGCTGCTCGTTTCCTCGCCCGGCTGGGAGCGCGTCCAGGCGACCTACTTCGACTGGGACAGGGCGCGGGATTCGTTCCCCGCGGTGTTGACCGGTTTGTGGCTCAACATCCGGGTCATGATGGTCTGCGCCGTGCTCATCGTGGCGCTGAGCCTGACGATCGCCGTGATGCGCACGCTGCGCGGACCGATCGCCTTCCCGCTGCGCCTGCTCGGCACGATCTACGTGGACGTGTTCCGCGGGTTGCCGCTGCTGCTGGTGCTCTTCCTCCTTGGTTTTGGTGGGCCGGCGCTCAACCTGGCCGGCCTGCCGCGATCGGCGCTCTTCTGGGGCTGTGCTGCGCTGGTGCTGTCCTACTCGGCCTACGTCGCCGAGGTGTTTCGCGCCGGGATCGAGTCGGTGCACCCCTCGCAACGACTTGCGGGCCGGTCGCTGGGGCTGACGTATCCGCAGACCCTGCGTCACGTCGTACTCCCGCAGGCCTGGCGACGTGTGCTGCCGCCGCTGATGAACGACCTGGTGTCGCTCCAGAAGGACTCCGGGTTGATCGCCGTGCTCGGTGTCATCGACGCCATCCGGGCCGCACAGATCGAGACGGCGAGTGACTTCAACTACACGCCCTACGTGGTGGCGGGAGTGCTGTTCATCTGCCTCACCATCCCGATGGCCAGGCTGACCGACTGGTTCGCCCGTAAACAGGGCTTCCACGGAGCTGGAGGAATGCTGTGAGCGCCCTGCTAGACATGCGCGGCGTGCGGAAGAGCTTCGGCTCCCATCTCGTGCTGCG
>JARICB010000110.1 GCA_029264225.1 Nocardioides sp.
GACGTAGGAGGTCAGGGAACCGGCTGCGTAGAGCCGGCGCAGGGTGCCGTAGACAGAGGCGTCGCCGACCTCGTCGAGGCCGCCGGCGCGCAGGCGGCGTACGACGTCGTAGCCGTAGCCGTCCTCGTCGTCGACGACGGCGAGCACCGCCAGGTCGAGTACTCCCTTGAGGAGTTGGGTGTTGTCCATGCACTGAACAGTAGTGCGGATAACGCACTAACGTCGACACCGCACCTACTGACGGCGTGTCGCGTGCAACGATCCGACCATGACCGCGGAGACGAGGCTGGGCGTCTGCAACCTGTGCGAGGCCATCTGCGGTCTCGTGCTCACCATCGAGGACGGTGCCGTGTCCAGCGTCCGCGGCAACCCGGACGATCCGCTGTCGCGCGGGCACATCTGCCCGAAGGGCGTCGCCATCGCCGACGTGCATGTCGACCCCGATCGGCTGCGGCGTCCGGTGCGCCGCGACCGGGTCAGCGGCGAGTGGAGGGAGATCGACTGGGACGAAGCCCTCGACCTGGTGGCCGACGGGCTGGCTGCGACCATCAACCAGCATGGTCGCGACGCGCTCGGTATCTACCTCGGCAACCCCAACGTGCACAGTCTCGGCTCGATGACCCACGGCGTCGGCCTGGTCAAGGTGCTACGCACGAGAAACAAGTTCAGCGCCACGTCGGTCGACCAACTCCCCCACCAGCTGATGGCGCACCTGATGTTCGGCCACCAGTTGCTGCTGCCGGTCCCCGACATCGATCGCACGTCCTACTTCCTGGTCTTCGGCGCCAACCCGATGGCCTCCAACGGCTCGCTGATGACCGTGCCCGACTTTCCCCAGCGGCTGCGTGAGCTCAAGAAGCGCGGCGGCCAGATGGTGGTCTTCGACCCGTGTCGGACCGAGACTGCGAAGGTCGCCACCGAGCACCACTTCATCCGTCCGGGCAGCGATGCGTGGGTTCTGCTCGCGATGGTGCACGTGCTGTTGCGTGAGGGTCCAACGACTGTGCCGTCGTACGCCGAGGGGCTGGCCGACGTCGACAGAGCGGTGCAGTTCTTCACCCCCGAGCGTGCCGAAGCCGCCAGCGGCGTGCCCGCCAGCGACGTCGAGCGGATCGCCCGCAACCTCGCCGCGGCCGACGGCGGGGTGGCCTACGGACGCGTCGGGGTCTCGACCCACGCGTTCGGTTCGCTCTGCCAGCGGGCGATCAACCTGCTCAACATCCTGACCGGCAACCTCGACTCGGTGGGCGGGGCGATGTTCACCTCGCCGGCGATCGATCTCATCGGCACCGGGCTCGCGGGCCGCGGTCACCACGGCGTCTGGCGCTCCCGGGTGCGCGGGCTGCCCGAGACCGGCGGAGAGTTCCCGGTCTCGGCATTGCGCGAGGAGGTCACCACCGCCGGGGAGGGGCAGATCCGGGCGTTGCTGACGCTGTCGGGAAATCCGGTGCTCTCCACCCCCGACGGCGCCCGCCTCGACCAGGCGTTGGCCGGCGTCGACTTCATGGCCGCCGTCGACATCTACCTCAACGAGACGACTCGGCACGCCGACGTGATCCTGCCGCCGACGAGCAGCCTCGAGCGCGACCACTACGACCTGGTCTTCCACGCCCTGGCCGTGCGCAACACCGCCCGGTTCACTCCTGCGGTCTTCGCCAAGGACAAGGACGCCCTCCACGACTGGCAGATCTACCGGGAGCTGGCGCTACGGACCGTGGCTCGCCTGGAGGACAAGCCGAGTCTCAAGGCGCGCCTGCTGCTGCGGGCCCGGCTGGGTGTGAGCCCGACCCGACTGATCGCCCTGCTGCTCGCGCGGGGCCGGACCGGCGTCACGTTGAAGAAGCTGCGTGCACGGCCGGCCGGCCTCGACCTGGGTCCGCTGCGTCCGGGGCTGCTGCCCCACCGGTTGCAGACCCGCGATCACCGCATCGTGTTGGCGCCCTTGTTGGTGCTCGACGACCTGCGCCGACTGATCGAGACGCCGCTACCCGGCGCCGACGAACTCGTGCTGATCGGGCGTCGGCACCAGCAGGACTGCAACTCGTGGCTGCACAACACCCAGCGGCTGACCCGGGGCAAGGCCCGCCACCAACTCTTCATGCACCCCGACGACCTGGCCGGCCGATCCCTGACCGACGGCTCACTGGTCACCGTCAGCTCGCGGGTCGCCACGGTGCGGGTCGAGGTGCTGGCCACCGACGACATCATGCGCGGTGTCGTCAGCCTCCCCCACGGCTACGGCCACACCACCAACCCCGGTATGCAGACGGCTGCGGAGGTGCCCGGGGTCTCGATCAACGACCTGACCGACCCGGAGCGGCTCGACATCTCGGGCAACGCGGCACTGAGCGGCGTACCGGTCACCGTCAGTTGAGGGACTAGGCCAGGATCTCGCGGGCGCGACGTACGTCGTCGTGCATGGTCTCGATCAGGGCCTCGATGCCCTCGAACTTCACCATCCCGCGCAGTCGCTCGACGAACTCGACCAGCACCTCGACGCCGTAGAGGTCCAGGTCGTCACGGTCGAGCACGTAGGACTCGACCCGACGCTCCCGTTCGCCGTCGAAGGTGGGGTTGGTGCCGACCGAGATCGCGGCGGGGAAACGCTCGGCGGTGTCGAGGCGGGTCAACCAGCCGGCATAGACACCGTCGGCCGGTGCCGCACCCTCGACGGGGGTAGGGACGTTGGCGGTCGGGAACCCGAGCTCGCGCCCGCGCTGGTCGCCCCGGATGACGGTGCCGCGCACCGTGAAGGGACGCCCGAGGGCTTCGGCCGCGCCAGCCACGTCACCGGTGGAGAGGCACTCACGGACGTAGGTCGAACTCCAGACCTGAGGCCCGCCGTCGAGGGTCACGCCCTCGACCACGAAGTCGTGCTCGACACCTGCCGCGAGCAACGTGGCCACGTCGCCGGCGGCACGGGCGCCGAACCGGAAGTTGGCGCCGACCACCACGGCCCGGGCATGCAAGGCGTCGACCAGTACTCGATCGATGAACTCGGCCGGGCTCCACGCGGCGATCTCCCGGTCGAAGGGGATCACCAGGACCGCGTCGACCCCGGCCTCCTCGAGCAGTCGGGTGCGAGTCTCGACCGAGGTCAGAACGGGGGGAACGTGCTCGGGTCGCAGCACCGCCATCGGATGCGGGTCGAAGGTCACGACCACCACGGTGTCGGCGGTGAGCTCATCGGCTCGCGCCCGCGCCCGGGCAAGCACGTGGCGGTGTCCGAGATGGACGCCGTCGTAGTTGCCGATGGTCACGATGGTGCGGCCGAGGTCGTTCGGCACTTCGTCCACGCTTCGCCAGATCTGCACGATCAAATCCTAGTGGTCGGGGTCGATCAGCCGACGAAGACGGCCACCGGTGTGGCGCGGCCGTCCCGATCGGCGTACAACGCGAGAAACTCTCCGTCAGGGGCGAACAGCGCGTGTTCGGCGGCGGTGGGCAGGGCAAGATCGAGTGGTCGGCCGAACCGGACTTCGCTGGCCGCCTCCTCGCTCAGGTCGATGCTGGGGAAGGTCGTGCGCGCGGCCTCGGCGATCGAGACCAGCGACAACTCGTCGGCCAACTCCTCGAGGGTGTGGGCGCGGGCGAGGTCGAAGGCTCCGACGGCCGTCCGGCGCAACGCGCTCAGGTGCCCTCCGACACCGAGCGCCGTACCCAGGTCGCGAGCGATGGCCCGGATGTAGGTGCCGCTGGAACAGCGCACGGAGATGTCGACCTCCGGGCCACGGATGTCGGTCACCACCAACTCGTGAATCGTGACGCGACGGGCCTTCAGCACTACGTCCTCGCCGTCGCGCACTCGCTGGTAGGCCCGCTTGCCGTCAACCTTGATGGCGGAGACCGCCGTCGGCACCTGATCGATCTCGCCGACATAGCCTGCCAGCGTCGCCCTGATCTGTTCCTCGGTGACCTCATCGGTCGGAGCGGTCGCGATGACTTCGCCCTCGGCGTCGTCGGTGGTGGTCGAGGATCCGAGTCTGATGGTCGCGTCGTAGGCCTTCTCGGTCAGCATCAGATGCCCGAGCAGCCGGGTCGCCCGATTGATGCCCAGGACCAGGACGCCGGTCGCCATCGGGTCGAGCGTGCCGGCGTGGCCGACCTTGCGGGTGCCGGCCAGCCGACGCACGCGCGCGACGACGTCGTGCGACGTCATGCCCGGGGCCTTGTCGACGACGACCAGGCCGGCGGTGTCGACCATCAGTCCTCGAGCTCGTCCTCGTCGGTGGACCCGTCGTCGAGATCGTCATCCTCGACCAGTTCGCGCGGCTTCTTGTAAGGGTCCTCCTCTCCTGCATAGGTCTCCACGCGCAGCGCAGCGACCTCCTCGTCCTTGGCCTTGGCGCGGGCGAGCACCTCTTCGAGGGCGCGAGCGTTCTCGGGAAGGGCGTCGGGGATGAACGTCAGGGTCGGCACGATGCGCATACCGAGTTGCTTGGCCACCTCGGAGCGGATCACACCCTTGGCCGACTCCAGGGCGGCGCCGGTACTGGCGAGTTCCTCATCGGCACCCAGAACTGTGTAGAAGATCGTGGCCTGCTGGCTGTCGCCGGTGACGCGGACGTCGGTAATCGTGACGAAGCCGAGTCGCGGGTCCTTGATCCGACGCTCGAGCATCTCGGCGACGATGACCTGAATCCGGTCGGCAATCTTGCGAACGCGGGGGTTGCTCATATGTCCACTCTCTCAAATCGACGCCCCGGCGCCCGGAGATACCCGGGCGCCGGCTCGTACTGACTGCAATCAGGCGCGCGGGATCTCGCGCATCTCGAAGGACTCGACGATGTCGCCGATCTTGATGTCCTGGAAGTTCTTGAGCACGAGACCGCACTCGAAGCCTTCGCGGACCTCGGACGCGTCGTCCTTCTCGCGGCGGAGCGAGGCGAGGTCGATGTTATCGGCCACCACCGCACCGTCACGCAGGATGCGCACCTTGGCGTTGCGGCGGATGACTCCACCGATGACCATGCTACCCGCGATGTTGCCGGCCTTGGACGAGCGGAAGATCTCGCGGATCTCCGCCTGACCCAGGGTCGACTCCTCGTACTCGGGCTTGAGCATGCCCTTGAGCGCGGCTTCGATCTCCTCGATGGCCTGGTAGATGACCGAGTAGTAACGAATCTCGACACCTTCCTTGTCGGCCATCTGGCCCGCCTTGCCCTGCGGCCGGACGTTGAAGCCGATGATGATCGCGTCGGAAGCAGCAGCCAGGTCGACGTTGGTCTCGGTGATCGCACCGACACCGCGGTCGATCACGCGCAGCGACACCTCGTCGCCGACATCGATCTTGGCGAGCGCATCTTCGAGCGCCTCGACCGAACCGGACACGTCGCCCTTGAGGATGAGGTTGAGCTCCTGGCTCTCGCCCTTCTCCATGGACGCCATGAAGTCCTCGAGGCTGCGACGCACGCGACGCTTGGCCTGCATGGCCGCACGCTCGCGCGCCTCACGCTTCTCGGCGATCTGGCGGGCCATGCGGTCGTCCTCGACCACGATGAAGTTCTGACCCGCACCCGGGACCGTGCTCAGGCCGAGCACCATCACGGGACGCGACGGGTCTGCCTCGGTGATCTCGTCACCGTGCTCGTCGATCATGGCGCGCACCCGGCCGTGAGCCGGACCCGCCACGATCGAGTCGCCCACACGCAGTGTTCCGCGCTGGACCAGCACCGTGGCGACCGGACCGCGACCGCGGTCCAGGTGTGCCTCGACGACAAGACCCTGAGCGTTCTGGTTGGGGTTGGCCCGCAGGTCGAGCGAGGCATCCGCGGTCAGTACGACGGCCTCGAGCAGCTTGTCGAGGTTGAGCCCGGCCTTGGCCGAGACATCCACGAACATCGCGTCGCCGCCGTACTCCTCGGGGATGAGGCCGTACTCGGTGAGCTGGCCACGGACCTTGGTCGCATCCGCGTCGGGCTTGTCGATCTTGTTGACCGCCACCACGATCGGCACACCGGCCGCCTTGGCGTGGTTGAGCGCCTCGACCGTCTGCGGCATGACACCGTCGTCGGCCGCGACCACCAGGATGGCGATGTCGGTGGCCTGCGCACCACGCGCACGCATGGCGGTGAACGCCTCGTGACCGGGAGTGTCGATGAAGGTGATCGGACGACGCCGGCCCTCGTGGTCGGTCTCGATCTGGTAGGCGCCGATGTGCTGGGTGATGCCTCCCGCCTCGGTGTCGATGACGTGGGCCTTGCGGACCGCGTCGAGCAGTCGGGTCTTTCCGTGATCGACGTGACCCATGACCGTGACGACCGGCGGACGCGCCTCGAGCATGTCGTCGTCCTCTGCCTCGGCTTCGGCCTCGAGGTCGATATTGAACTGCTCGAACAGCTCGCGCTCTTCGTCCTCCGGGGAGACGACCCGGATGTCGTAACCGATCTCGGCGCCGAGGAGGCGGAAGGTGTCCTCGTCGAGGGACTGCGTGGCCGTGGCCATCTCACCGAGGTGGAAGAGCACGGTCACCAGGCTCGCCGGGTTGGCGTTGATCTTGTCGGCGAAGTCCGAGAGCGAGGCACCGCGACGCACCCGGACGATGGTGGAACCGTCGCCGCGCGGGACGCTGACGCCACCGATCGCGGGCGCCTGCATCTGCTCGAACTCCTGACGCTTCGCGCGCCTGCTCTTGCGTCCGCGAACGGGACGGCCGCCGCCGCGAC
>JARICB010000120.1 GCA_029264225.1 Nocardioides sp.
GCGCACCTCCGGCGATGACATCGCCGAGGTGCTCGCGCTGCTGGGGGTGCGTCCCGAGTGGGACGCCGAGTCGCGGCGGGTGCGAGAGCTCGTGGTCGTGCCGCTGGCCGAACTGGGGCGTCCCCGCATCGATGTCACGGTGCGCATCTCGGGATTCTTCCGTGACGCCTTCCCACACGTGGTGGCGATGCTCGACGATGCGGTGCGAATGGTGGTCGACCTCGACGAGGCGGAGGACCAGAACTACGTCAGGGCCCACGCCCTGGCCGACCTCGCCGAGCACGGCGACGAGCGGCGGGCCACTACTCGCATCTTCGGCTCCAAGCCGGGCTCCTACGGCGCTGGCATCCTCCAGGTCGTCGAGTCGGGTTCGTGGCGCGACGACCACGACCTGGCCGAGGTCTACACGGCCTGGGGCGGCTTCGCCTACGGCCGCGACCTCGACGGCGCCCCGGCGGCCGACGACATGCGGGCCAACTATCGCCGCATCAAGGTGGCGACCAAGAACGTCGACAGCGCCGAGCACGACATCGCCGACTCCGACGACTACTTCCAGTATCACGGCGGGATGATCGCCACCGTCCGCGCGCTGACCGGCTCCGACCCCAAGGCCTACGTCGGCGACTCCACCTCGCCCGACGCGGTGCGCACCCGCACCCTGTCGGAGGAGACGGCACGAGTCTTCCGCTCCCGGGTGGTCAACCCGCGCTGGATCGCGGCCATGCAACGACACGGCTACAAGGGCGCCTTCGAGCTCGCCGCAACCGTCGACTACCTCTTCGGTTTCGATGCCACGGCCGGGGTGGTGCACGACTGGATGTACGAGAAGCTGGCTACCGAATACGTCCTCGACGAGACCAACCAGGCCTTCCTGCGCACCTCGAACCCGTGGGCGCTGCGCAGCATCGTCGAGCGACTGCACGAGGCCGCCGAGCGCGGCCTGTGGGCCGCACCCGATCCCGAGGTGCTGGCCGCGATGCAGGCGCTCTATCTCGAGGTCGAGGGCGATCTGGAGGACGGGCCGAGCACGTGAGGGTCCGGATCCTCGGCATCGGCATGGGGCCGCAGCACGTCACGCCCGAGGTCGCCGAGACCATCCGGTCCTGCGACTACGTCCTCGCCGCCGACAAGGGCAAGGACGACGAACTGCTCGCGTTCCGCAGGAACGTAGCGCAGACCTACGGCGTCGAGCTGGTCGCCGTCCGCGATCCCGAACGCGATCGCGCCGACCCGGCCGACTACCCCGGTGCGGTGCGCGAGTGGCACGAGGCGCGGGTGGCAGCCTACGAACGGGTGCTGCGCGAACGCGGCGGCACCGCCGGGTTCTTGGTGTGGGGCGACCCGTCGCTCTACGACTCCACCATCCGCATCGTCGAGCAGTTGGCCCAACGGTTGCCGATCGACTACGACGTGCTGCCCGGCATCAGCGCACCGCAGCTGCTGGCTGCCCGGCACCGGATCGTGCTGCACACGGTCGGCGCTGCGCTGCACGTGACGACCGCGCGGCGACTGCACGACGACGTCGCGGCCGGGCAGACCAACCTGGTAGTGATGCTCAACGGTTCACTCGAACTCGCGGGCCTCGACGACTGGTCGATCTGGTGGGGCGCCAACCTCGGCACCGACTCCGAGGAACTCGTCTCGGGCCGGGTCGGCGACGTGCTGGCCGAGCTCGATGCCGCTCGCAGGCGGGCGAAGCGGGCGGCCGGCTGGGTGATGGACCTCCACCTGCTGCGGGCACCGGCATGAGCGGACTGCTCGTGGCCGGCACCACTTCGGATGCCGGCAAGAGCGTCGTCACCACCGGCCTGTGCCGAGCGTTGCATCGTCGCGGAATCAACGTTGCGCCCTACAAGGCCCAGAACATGTCGAACAACTCGATGGTGTGCGCGGCCGGCGACGGCCCGACCGCGGAGATCGGTCGCGCTCAGTGGGTGCAGGCGCTCGCGGCCGGGGTGTCACCCGAGCCAGCGATGAACCCCGTGCTGCTCAAGCCGGGATCCGACCGTCGCAGCCACGTCGTGCTGATGGGACAACCGGGCGGCGAGGTCTCCTCGACCGACTGGCAGACCGGCCGGCAGCACCTGGCCGCGACCGCTCATGCGGCCTATGACGACCTGTCGGCGCGCTTCGACGTCGTCGTCGCCGAAGGAGCAGGCAGCCCGGCCGAGATCAACTTGCGCGCGGGCGATTACGTGAACATGGGGCTCGCCCGTCATGCCGACCTGCCGACCGTCGTCGTCGGCGACATCGACCGCGGCGGCGTCTTCGCGGCGATGTTCGGCACCGTCGCCCTGTTGGAGCCGGCCGACCAACGACTGATCGCCGGCTTCATCGTCAACAAGTTCCGCGGCGACCGCGCCCTGCTCAAGCCGGGGCTGGATTCGCTGAAGGCGCTCACCGGGCGACGTGTCTTCGGCGTGCTGCCGTGGAACCCCTCACTCTGGCTCGACTCCGAGGACGCGCTCGACCTCGACGGTCGTCGGGCACAGCAGCAGGGCGCCCGCAAGGTGGCGGTGCTGCGGCTGCCGCGGATCAGCAACTTCACCGACCTCGACGCGCTCGGCCTCGAGCCCGAGCTCGACGTCGCGTTCGCCTCCAGCCCCCGCGATCTCACCGACGCCGACCTGGTCGTGCTGCCCGGCACCCGAGCCACCATCAGCGACCTGGCCTGGCTGCGAACCCGCGGCCTCGACCGGGCGATCATCGACCACGCGAGCGCCGGCAGAGCGGTGCTCGGCATCTGCGGCGGCTTCCAGATGTTGGGGCACACCATCGCCGACCCACGCGGCATCGAGGGCACCGCCGGCGTCTCGGTGGAGGGGCTCGGCCTGCTCGACGCGCGCACCGACTTCACCGCCGACAAGGTGCTGCGCCTGCCGGTCGGTACGGCGCTGGGTGCACCAGCCCACGGCTACGAGATCCACCACGGCCGCATCACCGTCGGCGACGCAGATGACTTCCTGGGGGGTGCTCGCTCCGGTGCCGTCTTCGGCACCATGTGGCACGGCAGCCTCGAGGGCGACGACCTGCGTCGCGCCTTCCTGAGCACCGCCCTCGGTCTCCCCCCGTCGGAGGTGTCCTTCCCCGCCGCCCGCGAGCGCCGACTCGACCTGCTGGGCGACCTCGTGGAGGAACACCTCGACGTCGATGCCCTGCTCGACCTGGCCCGCCGCGGCGTGTCGGCCCAACTGCCGGTGCTGCCACCCGCAGGTGACTCATGAGACTCCTCATCCTCGGCGGCACCAGCGAGGCCCGTGAGCTCGCCGTCGAACTCGTCGCCACAGGCATCGACGTCACTACTTCGCTCGCCGGCCGCGTCGCCCGCCCCCGGCTGCCGGTCGGCGAGGTGCGCATCGGTGGTTTCGGCGGCGTGCCCGGACTGCGATCTGCGCTCGTCGACTACGACGCGGTGGTCGACGCCACCCATCCCTTCGCGGTCGGCATGAGCGCCAACGCCGCCGCCTGCACCGACATCCCGCTGCTACGGCTGGCCCGCCCCGGCTGGTCGGTCGACCCGACCTGGCACCGAGTGGAGACCCACGCGCAGGCAGCCGTCGCGGCAGCGAGGCTGGGGCAACGTCCGCTCCTGACCATCGGTCGCCAGCAGTTGGCGCAGTTCGTCCCGGCCCTCGGCGAGCGTCCGGTGCTGGCGCGGGTGGTCGACGTACCGACCCTCGATCTGCCCCCCGCCTGGGAGCTGATCACCGACCGTGGTCCCTACGCACTCGACGACGAACTGGCGCTGCTCGCACGCCACCGCACCGACGTGCTGGTCACCAAGGACTCCGGTGGCACCTACACCTGGCCCAAGATGGCCGCCGCCGCGCAGCTCGGAGTCGCCGTCGTGATCGTCGACCGACCTCCCGGCCCCGATGATGTGCCCACCGTTCCTACGGTCACGGCTGCCGTGGCCTGGGTCAAGGAGCTCCTGTGAACACCTCAGCGAAACCGCTGCTCCTGGTTGGCATGTCGGT
>JARICB010000179.1 GCA_029264225.1 Nocardioides sp.
CCTGCTGCGCAACATCGTCGAGCCGGCGGCCGCTGCGATGGGTGCCGAGGTCATCTGGGTGATCGGCAACCACGACGAGCGCGCCGACTACGCACGCGGCCTGTTCGGCGAGGAGTCCGACGACACCCAGGACCGCGTCCACGAGATCGACGGGCTGCGGATCATCTCGCTCGACACCACCGTGCCCGGCTACCACCACGGCGAGCTTACCGACGCGCAACTGCGCTGGCTGGGCGACGTACTGGCCACACCCGCCGAGCACGGCACCCTGCTGGCCATGCACCACCCGCCGATCCCGCTGCCGATGCTGCGGGCCGCCGAGCTGATCGAACTGCTGGCCCAGGACCGACTCGCCGCCGTACTCGAGGGCACCGACGTGCGTGGCATCCTCGCGGGACACCTGCACTTCTCGACCTACTCCACCTTCGCGGGCATCCCCGTCTCGGTGTGCTCGGCCAGTTGTTACACCTGCGACATTGCGGCAACGGACCGCATCGTGTCGGGGGTCGATGAGGGGCAGGGGTTCAACATGGTCCATGCCTACGACGACCGGTTGGTGCACACGATTGTGCCGCTCAACGCCGGTCAGGAGGTCAACGGCATCGGCCTGGAGATCCTCTCGGCGATGGATGACCTCAGCGTCGACGAGGCCCGCGAACTCGCCTCCAACAAGTCCTCACCCTTCAACCTCGGAAAGTCCTGACGTGCGACTACTCCTCATGCGTCACGGCCAGACGCACGCCAACGTGTCCGGCGAGCTCGACACCGCCTACCCAGGTCTGCACCTGACCGACCTCGGTCAGACCCAGGCGCGGGCCGCTGCCCGGGCCGTGAGTGCTGAGTCCCTCGACGCGATCTACGTCTCCCGGCTCGTGCGCACCCACCAGACCGCGGCGCCGACCGCCACCGGCCGGGGCCTGACGCCGGTCGAACTCGACGGTCTCCACGAGGTGCAGGCCGGGGAGTACGAGATGCGCAACGACCACGACGCGATCCACGGCTACATCTCGTCCGTCGCGTCCTGGCTGCAGGGTGACCTCGACGTGCGCATGCCCGGCGGGGAGACCGGCCGCGACTTCTTGGAGCGGTACGACGCCGCCGTACGCACGATCGTGAGTGCGGGCCACGACTCGGCGATGATCGTCAGCCACGGCGCCGCTCTTCGGACCTGGATCTCGAGCCGGATGCTGCCCGACATCAGCGCGCCGGCCGTCACCGCACCGCTGCACAACACAGCGATGATCGTGCTCGACGGCGACTTCGACGCCGGTTGGCGACTGGTGTCGTGGCAGGGTGAACCGGTAGGGGGCGCCTTCCTCGACGACTTGGCGGCCCCGGATCCGACCGGCGACCTCGACGCGGACTGAGGGCGGCTCAGACGCCCTCGGGGCCGATCCCCGGGTGCGTCCACTGCCGACCGGCGCGCAACTGGTCGGTGGCCCCGGGATGTAGTCGGTCCAGGTGGGCGATGGCGCGCCTGCGGTATCGCAGGATCTGGGCGATGCCGAGTGCCCAGAAGGCGAACTGGACGCTCAGCGCGATTCGGAAGTCGACCAGGTCGTAGTCGCCCATGCCACCGGACGAACGCAGGTCGAGCACCACCCCGATCGAGGCCATGACGATCAGCGCGCCGAAGAACCCGCCGCCGTTGACCAGCCCGTTGGCTCGACCGGCCGCCTGCCAGGGAGTGAAGGTGCGGGCCAGCTCGAAGCCCACCATCGAGGCCGGTCCACCGGTGGCGGTGGCCAGGGCCATGAGCACCACCAGCGCCTTGGGGGCAGGCCCGGACCAGGACAGCACCGCCGCCCACGAGCCCACCATGACGAAGACGATCGTAAGCACGATCCAGGACCGGTAGAAGGGGTGACGTGCGGTCAGGGACGCGAGCACCAGTCCCGAGATCACTACCCAGCCGATCATCACGGTGAGCAGCACGCTCGCCTGCGCCGAGGTCCACCCTTCACCTCGCACCAGGAACGGGAAGCCCCACAGCAGCACGAACGAGTTGATCGCGAACTGCGAGGTGAAGTGTGACCACATACCCAGCTTGGTGCCGGGATTGCCCCACACGACCCGCACCGATTCGGCCAGCACCCGCAATTTCACCCTGACCGCGGCTTCGGAGCGGTAGGGCGAGTCCTTGACGACCACGAGCAGGCCGACCATCAACACCACGCCGATGCTGGAGCTCAACGCGAAGGCCCGGGTCCACCCCAGCTCGGCCAACGCCCACGACAGGGGCGCCGCGGCCACGACCGCCCCGAGCTGACCGCAGATGCCGGTGAGCTGGATGATCAGCGGGGTCTGGCGCACCAGGAACCACGCGGTCACCAGCCGGATCACGCTGACGAAGATCATCGCGTCGCCGGCGCCGAGCACGACCCGAGACACCACTCCGGTCGCGAACGACGTGGCGAACGCGAACCCGAGCTGACCGGCGGTCATCATCACCAGGCCGGCGATGAGCAGGGCGCGGGAGCCGAAGCGATCCAGCAGCACACCCACCGGCACCTGCAGGACGGCGTACACCAGCAACTGGAGGACCGTGAACATCGAGAGCTGCGCGGCGGAGATCTCGAACCGGTCGGCCGCAATCAGTCCGGCCACGCCGAGCGAGCTGCGGTTGAAGATCGCCAATGCGTAGACCGACAGGGCGACCAACCAGATGAGCCACGCCCGGCGTTTGCCGATGTCGTGGATCTGTTCGCGGCTCACCCAGCGATTGTCTCGCCTGCCGAGGTCGCCGCGAAATGCCGAACGGCCCCGACGATGCGGGGCCGCTGGTGGCAGATGAAGGATTCGAACCTTCGAAGGCATACGCCGACGGATTTACAGTCCGTTCCCATTGGCCGCTCGGGCAATCTGCCGGACACCCGGACCCGACGTAAGTCGGTCGCAGGCAAGGCGAAACAATAGCGTAGGCAGCACATCAGACGAAAACCGCCGGGCACCCGGCACCGGGAGGACCATCATGGCCGACTCAAGCTTCGACATCGTCAGCAAACTCGACCGCCAAGAGGTCGACAACGCACTCAGCCAAGCAGCCCGCGAGATCGCGACCCGCTTCGACTTCAAGGGCACCGGCGCCGCGATCGAGTGGAAGGGCGAGCAGGCGATCGAGATCACCGCCTCGGCCGACGACCGCGCCAGCGCCGTACTCAGCGTCTTCCAGGACAAGCTGATCAAGCGCGACCAGAGCCTGAAGATCCTCGACGCCTCCGAGCC
>JARICB010000209.1 GCA_029264225.1 Nocardioides sp.
CTGGCCGCGGTGCTGGAGGGCGTACAGCCCGAAGTACGCCAGCTTCGCGACCTCCTCGCCGGGCGCCCACACCCCGAAGACGCCACAGGCGTCCTGGGGGCCGAGGTCATGAGGGTCGAGGGCCGCGGTCAGACGGCCGT
Source organism: Nocardioides sp. (assembly GCA_029264225.1). Taxonomy (GTDB): domain Bacteria; phylum Actinomycetota; class Actinomycetes; order Propionibacteriales; family Nocardioidaceae; genus Nocardioides. The sequence continues at coordinate 141 of JARICB010000209.1, forward strand.
CGCCCCCCTTACGTTGCTGGGAGGCCTGGGGCACGCCCCAAGTCTACGGCCGATCGGCGACCCGTCCCACCTGCGGTACGACGCTGGTCAACCCGGACCCCTCACCGACCCGCATCCAGCGCTGTGCGATCAGTTCGTGGCCATCTGGGCGACGTTGCGGAGCAGCAACGCCTCGGCCAGCACGACCTTCTCGAATTCGGCCAGGTGCAGGCCCTCGTTGGCGCCGTGGGCGCGGGTGTCGGGGTCCTCCACACCAGTCACGAGCACGCTCGCCCGGGGGAACGCCTCCAGGAACTCCGCGATGAACGGGATGGAGCCACCGACTCCCATGTCGACGGGCGCGGTGCCGTCCCAGGCCTCGGTGAAGGCCGCGCGGGCCGCGTCGTAGGCCGGACCGGTCGCGTCGATCTGGGTCGCCTCGCCGGTGTCCACGACGGTGGTGGTCAAGGTGGCACCCCACGGCACGTGCTTCTCGAGGTGGGCCTGGAGTCGCTCCACGGCGTTGGCGGTGGTGTCACCCGGCGCTACGCGCAGGCTGATCCGGCACCGCGAGGAGGGCACGAGCGTGTTGGACGCACCCTCGACCTTGGGGGCGTCGAAGCCGGTGATGCTCAGCGCCGGCTGGGTCCAGAGACGTTCGACCGCAGTGCCGTGGCCGATCCACTCGATCCCCTCGGCCGCACCGGACTCGGCCCGGAGCCGTGCCTCGGGGTAGTCCACGTCGGCGGCGGGGCCGCTGACCAGGCCCTCGATCAGCAGGTTGCCCCGGTCGTCGTGCAAGCTCGCGATCAGGCGACTCAGCGCCATGATCGAGTCGGGCACCAGGCCGCCCCACATGCCGGAGTGGACGGCGTGGGTCAGGGTGCGCACCTCGACGTCCATCCGCACGAGGCCCCGCAGGCTGGTGGTCAGGGCCGGCTCGCCGATGTCCCAGTTGCCGGAGTCGGCGATCACGATGACGTCGGCGGCCAACCGGTCCTGGTAGGTGTTGAGCAGCTCGACGAGGGTGTCGGAACCGACCTCCTCCTCACCCTCGATGAACAGCACGAGGTTGACCGGCAGCTCGTCGCCATACATCCGTACCGCGCCGAGGTGGGCAGCGATGCCGGCCTTGTCGTCAGCGGCACCGCGGCCGTAGAGGCGGTCTCCACGCTCAGTGGGCTCGTAGGGCGGCGAGTCCCAGTCGGCGTGGTCGTTCTCGGGCTGCACGTCGTGGTGCGCGTAGAGCAGCACCGTCGGCGCTCCCTCGGGGCCAGCCTTCTTCGCGATGACTGCGGGCGGGGCACCGTCGTAGGCACGGACGATCTCGGCGTCGAAGCCTTCGGCGGCGAAGAGCGCCCTCGTGAGCTCGGCGCTCCGCTCGACCTCGCCGGCACGAGCCGGGTCTGCGCTGACCGACTCGATCCGGACCAGGTCTTCGAGGTCCTTGCGGATCCCGGGAAGTACGTCGGCAAGGCGCGCGCGGAAGTCGATCGTCATACTTCGCACCTTATCCGCCGGGCCGACCCCCGTGGTCAGGCCCGGTCTGCGGGCGTCGATGGGGCGCCGGCTCTTCTCGGGGCGCCGCGCGTAGACGCGCGGACCATGGTCTCCCCAGACGCCACCGGCCACGCTCGGAACCGGCGCTTCGAGGGACCAATGTCCGCGCGTCTACGCAGACGGGCGGGCCCAGTCGTTGGGCGCACGCATCAATCAGGCCCAGTCGCCGGGACGCCGCTCCATCGTGAGGTGCCGCTCGGCGTCGGCGAAACCGAGTCGGCGATAGATCCGGATCGCGTCGCCGTCATGGTCGGCCACGATGACCAGCACCTCGGCGCGGTAGGTCGCAACCGCATGCTGGCCGGCCGCGTGGACCACCGCCGCAGCGAGGCCCTGCCGTCGGTGGTCGGCATGGGTCTCGACGCTCTGGTAGCGGGCGATCCCGGCATGGGTGAGGAAGATTCCCGCAGTGCTCACCAACAGGTCGTCGACGAAGGCACCGAACCGCTCACCGACACCACGCGCAACCAGGTCACGTTCCTGCGCGTTCTTGGCGCGGGCGTACGCCATGAACGTCTTCTCGTTGGTGTGCGAGTACTGGCGGTAGCTGAGCCGGGCCCGCTGCTCCCAGTCGTCGTCGCTGGCCAGGGCTCGGATCACTACTGAGTCGGCGACCGGGCGCGGCTCGACGAGCGACCCCGCGATGAGCACCACCTCGCTGTCAGCCTGGAGGCCGGCCTCGACGAACGGGGCGACCGCCTCCAGCTGGTCGTGCGTTCCGTCGAGACCGATCGAGACGTGTTCGGCCAACGGGAACTCGGTCTGGAACGCGCCGATCACCTCGCGCTCGCCGCCCATGACCGGCAGCGACCTCAGGAGTAGGAAGTTGCCCCAGAAGTAGGTCGGGTTGGCAGGCGTGCGGATCACCAGGTGGGTGCCGCGGTCCTCGATCTCACTGCCGGTCATCTCGAGCAGTCGTAGATCGGTACGGAATCCGAGCGAGCGGACGTCCATTCAGTCCTCCATCAGGGGCAGATACGTCGTCAGGTCGGTGCGTTCGCCGCTGGCTCGGATACGTCCGCTGGCCACCGCGTCGGCCCAGCCGAGTTCGCCGGTCGCGAGCGCGATCCAGGTCTGGGCATCGGTCTCGATGACAGCGGGCGGGGTGCCTCGGGTGTGCCGGACACCGGGAATGACCTGCACTGCGGCGTAGGGCGGCACGCGCACTTCCACCGAGTTGCCCGGCGCCCGTTCGGCGAGCAGCGCGAGGAAGTGCTTGGTCAGAACCTTGTCGTTGGCCGGCGTCCGCGCGTGCAGGGCTGCGGAGACGGTGGCCGGATCGGCTGGTCGTAGTCGAACGGGCACGAGACGAACCCTAGCCCCGCCCGCCCGCCCGCTGTGCTGACCGGTAGCCACGGGAACGCTCAACCAGCTGGACTGATCGTGTCGAGGATGGTCAGCACCTCGTGCCACGCAGCCGTGCCGGTGTCGATCAGGTCGAAGTGGCCGCCGGTGACCTCGACGAACTCGGCCCGCGCGCCGGCCTCGGTCGCAGCCTGCACGTAGTTGCGCGACTGACTGATCGGTACCGAGGTGTCGTCGGGCGCATGCAGGCACCACACCGGCACGTCGAGCGGGATCTGGCGCTGCGGGTCTGTCAGGTCGTACGTCGCGTCGTCGGGCCCCACACCCATTAACGCCTCCACCGCACCGCCGCCCAGGGACTCCTCGGCGGCGGCGCTCAGATCGACCACGCCCGCTTGCGAAAGCACATGACTCACACCGACCCCGTCGGACCATTGCTCGAAACGCTGCCGAGCGGCCGCCCAGGTGGCCAGATGCCCACCGGCCGAATGGCCCAGGGTGACGACCGGGCTGGTCTCGCCGGTGACCTTGTCGGTGACCTTCTCGGCCAGGTTGATGGCTGCATGGATGTCGTCGAAGGTGGCCGGGAAGCCACCGCCACTGCCGACCCTGCGGTATTCCACGTTGAGTGCGGTCCAGCCCTTGGTGGCCAGGTCCGAGGCCAGCGGCGCCCCGAGGTCGGCGCCGTATTGCGCCCTCCAGAAGCCGCCGTGGATCACGACCACGGTGCCGCGCGATGAGCCGACGGGGTCGTACCGGTCGACCCACTGCGACGGGTCATCGCCATAGCTCGTCCGAGTCGGGCGCACTTCTCCTGCCTTCGGCACCGCGTCACCTCCGGATGATCCCGACCGCGCACAGGCGACGGCGAGTGGGACTAGTGCTGCGACCGTCAGGGCAGATCGCCGACTCAGTTCAGGCATCGCGGCGACCTTACGCCGGTGCCTCTCCTGACCCGGGTCAGGAGAAAGCGGCCGGCAGGGTGGCGGCCCAGGCCTCGCGAAGTGCGGCGACCTCGACCTCGAACTGATCCTCGACGCTGATCGCGGACCCACCGGTCTGACCGAGTGGCGTCAAGGGCACCCCGTGCCGCTGCGCCAGGGCCACGAGGCGCTCCGCATTGTCGGTGGTCACTGTCACGATGCAACGAGCAACGGACTCGGCGAAGAGGGCCACGAAGGCGTCGCCGCCCGCCACATCGGCCACCGAGACCGAGACCCCGATCCCGTGCCGGAAGGAGGACTCCGCCAGGGCCTGGGCCAATCCGCCGTCGGACAGGTCGTGAGCGCTGGTGACAATCGAATCGCGCGACGCGTCGGCCAGCAGTTCGGCCAGCGCCCGCTCGGCCGCGAGGTCGACCACGGGAGGCAGTCCACCCAGGTGGCCGTGCACGACGTGCGCCCACTCCGAGCCGGAGAGCTCCGCCCGAGTCTCACCGAGGAGGAAGACCTGCTCCCCCTCGGCACCGAAGCCGGTGGGGGTGCGCTTGGTGACGTCCTGGATCACGCCGAGAACGGCCACGACCGGAGTCGGCAGGATGGCGCTCTCCCCGGTCTGGTTGTAGAGGCTGACGTTGCCGCCGGTGACCGGGATGCCCAGTTCTGCGCAGGCGTCCTTGAGACCAAGGCAGGCCTCGGCGAACTGCCACATCACGTCGGGGTCCTCCGGCGAGCCGAAGTTCAGGCAGTCGGAGATCGCGAGCGGTCGCGCCCCGCCGGTGGCGACGTTGCGGTAGGACTCCGACAACGCCAGCTGCGCACCGGCGTAGGGGTCGAGCTTGGCGAAGCGGCCGTTGCAGTCGGTCGACACCGAGACGCCGAGGTTGGTCTCGTCATCGACGCGGATCATCCCGCTGTCGCTGGGTTGGGCGAGCACGGAGTTGCCCCGCACGTAGCGGTCGTACTGGTCGGTGACCCACGACTTGTCACACAGATTGGGGCTGGCCACCAGCCGTTCCAGGGTGGCGCGCAGCTCGTCGCCGGACACCGGGCGGCTCAGCGACTCGGCCCCGTCTGCCTGGAGCGCGTCCTGCCATGTCGGCCGGGCGAAAGGCCGGTGGTAGGTCGGGCCGTCGTGGGCGACGCTGCGCGGCGGCACGTCGACGACCCGCTCACCGTGCCAGTCGATGTGCAGCCGGCCGGAGTCGGTGACCTCACCGATGTCGACGGCCTCGACGTCCCACTTGGCACAGACCGCCATGAAGGCAGCCACATCGGCAGGCTCGACGACTGCCATCATTCGCTCCTGTGATTCGCTCATCAGGATCTCTTCGGGGGCCAGTGTCGAGTCACGCAACGGCACCAGATCCAGCTCGACGTGCATACCGCCGTCGCCGGCGCTGGCCAGCTCCGAGGTGGCGCACGAGAGACCGGCGCCACCGAGATCCTGGATGCCGGCGACCAGTCCGGCCGCAAAGATCTCCAGAGTGCACTCGATCAGCAGCTTCTCCATGAACGGATCGCCGACCTGCACGCTGGGCCGCTTGGCGGGACCGTCGGCGTCGAAGGTCTCGCTGGCCAGCACCGAGACCCCACCGATGCCGTCACCACCGGTGCGGGCGCCGTAGAGGATGACCCGGTTACCGATGCCGCTCGCCTTGGCCAGGTGCAGATCCTCGTGGCGCAGCACGCCTACGCACAGGGCGTTGACGAGCGGGTTGCCCAGGTAGGTCTCGTCGAAGACGACTTCGCCGCCGATGTTGGGCAGGCCGAGGCAGTTGCCGTAGCCACCGACGCCGGCCACGATCCCCGGCAGCACGCGCTGGGTGTCGGGAGCAGCCAGGGGACCGAAGCGGAGCGGGTCCATCACTGCGACCGGTCGGGCGCCCATGGCCAGGATGTCGCGCACGATGCCGCCGACCCCGGTCGCTGCACCCTGGTACGGCTCGACGTAAGAAGGGTGGTTGTGCGACTCGACCTTGAACGTGACCGCATAGCCCTGGCCGATGTCGATGACGCCGGCGTTCTCGCCGATGCCGGCGAGCATCTTGCCGATCGGGGTCTCCTGCGGGATTTCGGAGAACTGCTTGAGGTGCACCTTGGAGGACTTGTAGGAGCAGTGTTCGCTCCACATCACCGAGTACATCGCCAGCTCACTGCTGGTGGGCCGACGACCGAGGATCTGGCGGATCTCGGCGTATTCGTCGGCCTTCAGGCCTAGATCGGCCCACGGCTGGTCGCGCTGCGGGTCGGCGGCAGCGACTGCAACCGTGTCGAGGGTGCTGGTGCGGGGGGCCTGCTGGGTCTTCGGCACGACGCCAATCTAGGCGATCACCGAACCGGGCCCTCGACGGCCGTCACTCAGTGAGCATCCCGACAGCGTGAAAACCTCCAAGCATGGGACGAAAGTGACGGGTGGGACTTACGATGGCGAAGGTCCTTGCCCTTCCCCCCGCTCTGGAGCCTTACCTTGCGTCGACTCGCCGCCGCCCTGCTTTCCCTCGCGATCGGCCTACCTCTTCTGGTCGCCGCCAGCCCGACCACCGCGGTCGCGGCCGAGCGGCGTACCAACGTCGTGACGCCGGGCGACTTCACCGGCTACGGCTTCGACCAGTGCCTGGCACCGACGCAGAAGTCGATGGACGTGTGGTTGAAGAAGTCGCCGTTCCTCGCGGCCGGCATCTACATCTCGGGCGACTCCCGCGACTGCCGCAGCCAGCCCAACCTGACGCCGACCTGGATCTCCACCCAGTTGGCCAACGGCTGGCGACTGCTGCCGATCGCGCTCGGGCCGCAGGCGAGCTGTCAGCCACGTTTCCCGCGCTACAAGGATGACTTCAAGATCAGCGCGGTCCCGACCAACAGCTATTCGACCGCCCGCGCCCAGGGCGTCGTCGAGGCCGACAAGAACGTCGCCGACGCCACCGCTCTGGGGATCAGTCCCGGCAGCACGCTCTGGTACGACCTCGAGGCGTTCAACCTCAAGGACACCCACTGCCGGGAGTCCGCGCTCGCCTTCGTCAGCTCGTGGGTGACCCGAATCAAGGAGCTCGGCTTCGTCAGCGGCTTCTACTCCAGCGCCAGCTCTGGCATCAAGATGATCGACGACGCTCGGATCAGCCGCCCCGGCCAGTTCGCGCTGCCGGAGCGGATCTGGATCGCCCGCTGGGACGGCGTGGCCAACACCTCGACGACCTACATCGGTGAGGACGGCTGGCGTCCCGGCGGTCGGATGAAGCAGTACCTGGGCGGCCACAACGAGACCTGGGGCGGGGTGACGATCAACATCGACAGCAACTACCTCGATCTCGGCGCCGGCTCCCAGCCCACCCCCGACAGTCACTGCGGCGGTCTCAAGATGGGTTTTTGGAAGTATCAGCCCCTCGCTCCCGGCGCCGCCAGGCGCAGCCGGGTCAAGGTGGTCCAGTGCGCGTTGTCCGAGCAAGGCATCTATGCCGGACAGATCAGCGGCTCCTACGACGCGGCGACCGTAGCGGCCGTGGCGGCCTGGCAGGCGAAGAACAAGTTCTCCCCCAGCAGCAACTTCACCAGAGGGCACTGGATCTCCCTGCTCGCCGGCGGCACCCGGCCCGTACTCAAGATGGGCTCGACCGGTGACGCCGTACACCGCCTGCAGCGCGCGCTGAATGCAAGCGGTGCCGGGCGACTCCAGTCGAGCGGCCTCTACGACGCCAAGACCGGGGCAGCCGTGCGGATCTACCAGGCCCGCGTGGGCATGCCTGCCACCGGCGTAGTGAACCCGACCGTGTGGAAGAAGCTGTTCAAGGGCAAGGCCTGACCCGGTCGGCTCCTGCCGCCCCGCGACGCTCCTCCGGGGGGCTCGGGGGCCCGGGGGAGATTCACCGGCTGGCCGGTGAATCCCTAGGTGGGACCCCCAGGCATGGGTCACAAACCTAGGGAACGGGTCTCGAAGCTCGAGGATCCGCGGCAGGAGCACGCGGGTTGGCCGGATCGACGCGGGGTACGACGACAACCACATCGCTCAACGAATGCGAGCACGCGCCGACGCAGCGACGTTCAGCCGACAGGCGGGCCCACCAGCAGCGCAACCGCGGTCAGAGCAGCGACGGCACCGACGAACAGCACCACCGCAAGCACCACATGGCCGATCAGCCAGGCCACGGCCCGCTGCGGAAACGTTGCACTGTCCGGGCGCGAGTCCCAGGCGTCGGCGAGCAGGGCGGTCTTCTCGGCGTACGACTCAAACCACAACGTGGCGAACGGCGGGATCGCCGCACCGAGCCCGAGCAGAAGTCGACCGAGCGACCAGCGCTGATCGACGGCGACCGCGACGGTAGTGATGCAGTAACCGATGAACACGACCCCGTGGACCATCCCGAAGATACGGACGCCGAGTTCGGT